>NZ_CP115775.1:3192500-3318811 GCF_027913035.1 Paracoccus albus | reverse complement strand
AAGGCGACGTGAATCGCAGGATCGAAGTTAGACGTTCTCGTGGTGCTCTCGCAACCGATCTTCGCGCTTGACAGAAAGATCACAGGAACGAATCCGGGACGCTTGTCACAATCCCGTCGCAAATCCAGAGGGTTGCCTGAAACTGTTGAAAATTCAGAACCTTGCAGTCGGAAAAAACAAAGGGCGCACCGAATGGTGCGCCCTAGCATTAACTTTTCATTAATAATTGCTTCACCATATGGCGCAGAATTATTTCGCGGCGACGGCTTTCACGCGGGAAGCCAAACGAGAGATTTTCCGCGAGGCGGTGTTCTTGTGATAGACGCCCTTGGTCACGCCACGCATGATTTCCGGCTGAGCTGCCTGCAGGGCAGATTTCGCAGCATCTGCATCGCCAGATGCAATCGCTTCCTCGACCTTGCGCAGGTAGGTGCGGATGCGCGAACGACGGGCTTTGTTAACTTCCGTGCGGCGCTCGATCTGGCGGGCGCGTTTTTTGGACTGGGGCGTATTTGCCATGGGTACGGGTCCTGTTTGCTATTCGAATTTCGATCTCGGTTACGCAAAAGCCCCACGGCACCATCCGAATCGGATGGTCATGATTCTTGCCTGAAGCGGGCCCACGCGCATGTAAGCCCGGGCCTATACAGGCGCCGGGCCGAAAAGCCAAGCAGAATCAGCGGTCCCTGAACTGCGGCTCACGCTTTTCCAGAAATGCGGCCATGCCTTCCTTCTGATCCTCGGTCGCGAACAACGAGTGGAACAGGCGGCGTTCAAACTGAAGCCCCTCACGGAGGGTGGTTTCATAGCTGCGATTGACGGCCTCTTTCGCGGCCTTGACGGCGACCTGCGATTTCTCGGCTATTTTGCGCGCGATGGTCAGAACTTCGGGAATCAGCTTTGCGGCAGGCACGACACGGCTGACGAGGCCGGAACGCTCTGCCTCTTCGGCATCCATGAAGCGACCGGTCAGATTCATGTCCATCGCCTTGGACTTGCCGACAAAGCGCGTCAGGCGCTGCGTGCCGCCGATGCCGGGAATCACCCCAAGATTAATTTCGGGCTGACCGAATTTTGCGGTGTCGGCGGCGATTATAAAGTCGCAAGCCATCGCAAGCTCTGCCCCGCCACCAAGCGCATAGCCTGAAACGGCGGCGATGATCGGTTTGCGCACGCTCAGAATCGCTTCGGTCGGGCCGGTGAACAGATCCTCATCATAGACATCGGCGAATGTCTTTTCGGACATTTCCTTGATGTCGGCGCCTGCCGCAAAAGCCTTTTCACTGCCGGTTACGACAATGCAGCGGACCTTTTCATTGCTGTCGGCGTCTTTCAGCGCTGCCGTAAGCTCTGCCAGCAACCCACTGCTGAGCGCGTTGAGCGCGTCGGGTCGGTTAAGCCGGATCAATGCGACATAATCTGTGATCTCGACGTTGATATTCTGGTAACCCATGGGCTGCCCCTGACGGTTGCGGATCGCATTGTCCTAACAAAGGCATGAGCGGCTGGCTAGACTCAGCGCTGACAGTTTGGGCACCAGAAGCTGGAACGGCCGGATTGCACGATCCGGCGAATCTTCCCACCACAGCCTGAACGGGGGCACTCCTGACCCTCGCGGCCATAGACGCGAAAGCTGTGCTGAAAATAGCCCAGCTCTCCGCTTGCCTGGCGATGGTCGCGCAGGGATGATCCACCTGCGGCAATCGCCTCGACCAGTACATCCTTGATATGACCGCTTAAATCGTCCAGCCGCTTGCGCCCGATCCGACCAGCGGCACGGCGCGGGTCGATCCCGGCGCGATGCAATGCCTCTGACACATAGATATTACCCAAACCCGCAACCACACGCTGATCC
This sequence comes from Paracoccus albus, assembly GCF_027913035.1. NCBI lineage: Bacteria > Pseudomonadati > Pseudomonadota > Alphaproteobacteria > Rhodobacterales > Paracoccaceae > Paracoccus > Paracoccus albus. The sequence goes on along the minus strand of NZ_CP115775.1, from coordinate 3,316,956 downwards.
AGCAAAAGCGCCTTTACCGGTGCCTTTCTTCCGGCGAAGGCGGCAGCAAGGCGCGCGCCATCAAATTCATCACCCAACGGTTCCGGCCCCAGCCCGTCCAGCATCGGCGAGGCATCGTCTCGGATCAGATCCACCATACCGAATCGGCGTGCATCGTTCATGGTGATACGCGTACCGGACCCCGTCTCGATCACGACATGATCATGACGCGGCAGGATCGAAGGATCGCGGTGAAAATCACCCACGCCCTGCCCCTCGATCAGCATCCGGCCGGACATGCCCAGATGGATCAGGATCGACGCATCGCGATCCAGGTCCAGCAGCACATATTTGGAACGCCGGCGCAGACCGGTCACGGTTGCACCCGTCGCGACCTGGACAAGGTCGACGGGGAATTTCCACCGCAGACCGTCGCGGTTCAGCGTCAGCTTTGCGATCCGCTGGCCTTCCAGATGGGGCAGCAGACCACGGCGCACTGTTTCGACTTCGGGCAGTTCTGGCATCTTCGTCGCTTTCGTCGCATTGTGGCCGCGGGGTTTCACCCTTAATTGTGCCCCGAAACCTAATACGGCAAGAGCGATGAGCGACAGGCAAACCCATTTCGGCTTTCAGACCGTGGACGAAGACGAGAAAGCCGGGATGGTCCACGGCGTCTTCTCGCGTGTCGCATCGCGTTACGACGTGATGAACGACCTGATGAGCGCCGGGATTCATCGGATCTGGAAAAACGCGATGATGGATTGGTTGGCCCCGCGCAACGGCCAACGGCTGCTGGATGTGGCTGGCGGGACTGGCGACATCGCATTCCGCTTTCTTGACCGGGCACCAGGGGCAGAGGTCACGGTCTGCGACATGACCGAATCCATGCTGGTCGAAGGCCGCAAACGGGCCGAGGCCGAACGCCTCGCCGACAGCCTGTCATGGGTCACGGGCGATGCGATGGCCCTGCCCTTCGCTGATAACAGCTTTGATCGCTATACGATCAGCTTCGGCATCCGTAACGTCACCCGCATCCCGGACGCTTTGGCAGAGGCGTTCCGCGTCCTCCGCCCCGGCGGGCGGCTTATGGTGCTGGAATTCAGCCAGCTTCCCGTTCCTGCGATGCAATGGGCCTATGACCGCTACAGCTTCAATGTCATTCCGGCGCTTGGCCAGATGGTGGCGAATGATCGCGACAGCTACCAATACCTGGTGGAATCAATCCGCCGCTTCCCCGACCAGGACGCTTTTGCCGCGCTGATCGGGGAGGCGGGATTCGAACGTGTCCAGTATCGCAACATGTCGATGGGCATCGCCGCCTTGCATTCGGGCTGGAAGCTGTAGGGATGCGCGGGCCACATAATATCTGGCGCCTCATCAGAACGGGCGCCACCTTCGAGCGCACCGGCGCCATGGGTGTCGCGCTTGATGCGGTCGACGCACCGCGCAATGTCCGTGCAGCAGCGCGCATCCTCGGCTGGCCATTTCGCTGGCTTGGATATGGGGGAGATCCGTCGCTTCCGCCTGTCACGCGGGCCATCACGGCACTGGGTCCGGCCTATATCAAGTTCGGCCAGATCCTTTCGACGCGCCCCGATGTTGTCGGTGTCGATCTGGCAAATCAGCTCAGCTATCTGCAAGACAAGCTTCCGCCCTTCCCGACCGCGCAGGCCAAGGCCATGATCGAAGCCGATCTGGGTATGCCGCTGGATCAGATGTTCAGCGAATTCTCCGACCCGGTGGCGGCTGCGTCTATCGCGCAGGTTCATCGTGCCCGACGCGCAGATAACGGGAAAGAGGTCGCGGTGAAGGTTTTGCGACCCAATATAACCACAGCCTTTTCGCGCGATATCGACGCCTTTCATTTCGGCGCCGACATGATCGAGGCGATTTCTCCCTCTACCCGTCGGCTGCGGCCCAAAGACGTGGTCAGCCATTTTGAAGGCGTCGTGAGTGGTGAACTCGATCTTCGGCTGGAGGCCGCATCGGCATCCTTGTTTGCCGAGAATACAAAGGACGACCTGCAGTTTGAGGTGCCAAAGCCGCATTGGGAGCTGACATCACGCCGCATCCTGACTTCGGACTGGGCAGAAGGAATTTCGCTTGGCGATGTGGCGGCGATCCGCGCCGCGGGTCACGACACGTCTGCACTGGCAGAACGGATTTTGCAGCTTTTCCTGTCCCACGCCCTGCGCGATGGGTTCTTTCATGGCGATATGCATCAGGGGAATCTGAAGGTCGCGCCCAATGGCGACCTCATCGCCTATGATTTTGGTATCATGGGCGAAATCGACGAATACACCCGCCGCATCTATGCCGAGATCCTGATGGGTTTTATCCGTCGCGATTACGATGCCCTCGCCAAAGTTCATTTCGAGGCAGGCTATGTCCCGCGTGACCGCGATCCGGCGGCTTTTGCCCGTGCCCTGCGCGCGGTTGGTGAGCCGATCTTCGGTGCAGACGCGACGCGGATTTCGATGGCAAACCTGCTGGGCTATCTGTTCGAGGTGACAGAGCGTTTCGGGATGCAGACCCGGACAGAGCTTATTCTGCTGCAACGCACGATGGTTGTTGTCGAAGGGGTCGCGCGTTCGCTTGATCCGAACCTGAATATCTGGAACGCTGCGCGTCCCGTCGTCGAAGACTACATCAAGGCCAATCTCGGCCCGCGTGCGCTGCTCAGTGACAGCAAGCAGATCGTCATGACCCTTCAACGCGCCATGCCGCTGATGCCTGCCCTGCTGGAAGATGCGCTATGGCGTGCGCGTCAGCGGGCGGAGGAGCCAAAGCACCCTCAGCCGCGACCGTTCCACTGGCGCTCTGCCGCGATCGGGGCGGGCACGATGGCTGTTTTCACGGCGCTTCTTGTGCTGATGGCCTAGCGCGGCGGCGCAATGCTGCAACAGCCGGTATACATCTGTGCAGGTGCATCACGGCTTTGCAGTAGAACGGTGGCCTCAAGTCCGAACTGCATGTCCGACATGCCGTCTGAACACTGTTTTGGCGTGACGCTGGCCACCATGAGGCTGTGGTCATCCTCGACATAGATCATCCGCCGAGGGTCGCGAAAGATGCCGGTGCTCAGAACGCGCTCAACTGTCATGCTGGTGCTGTGACCGGGTTCTTCCCACTGAAGGCCGCCATTGCCGTCTTCTCGGAATCCCCAGAAAGGTTCCGTGCCCCCGCAGGAAAAACCTTCGGGCAACTGCCCATCGTACCAGACATCGCTGCGGTATTGCAGATAGCGCAGCGACACCCAGCCTGCCCGCTCGCCCGTATTGATCTGGCCCCAGTTGCCGCTGCGATCCAAACCGACAACCTCCACTCCCATGGCATCGGGAGCCAGTTCTCCGATGATCTCGGCAGAGGCCGACGGCGCTGCGCGGATGTTGAGGACATCATCAACGGCGACCCCCGAAACATCGAACAGCGTTGGCAGGATATATTCCTGCGTTGCAGCCGCAGGCGTTGCTGCCAGCAATGCCAGTAACACAATCCGCTTCAGCATCTTCCTACCCCATCGCCACGCCAAATATTCGCCCGATCAGCGCGGTCACACCCATCGCAACGCATCCCCAGAATACCACCCGAACCACCGCGCGGCCCCATGGCGCACCGCCGGTTCTTGCGCCAATGAATCCCAGCACGGCAAGCGCCAGCAGCGTCGCAAAAAGCACAAACGGGATCAGCGCACCTTCCGGCGCGGCAAGAGCACCAAGAAGCGGCACCGCAGCAGCGGCTGAAAATGTCAGCGCCGAGGTCGCCGCAGCCTGCAGCGGATTGGCCGCAGTTACATCGGACAATCCCAATTCATCACGAATATGCGCGCCCAATGCATCATATTCCGTCATTTCCCGCGCTACCTTCAACGCCGTTTCAGGTGCAAGGCCGCGTGCCTCATAGATCTCCGCCAATTCGCGCAGCTCTGTTTCAGGGTCCTCTTTCAGCGCCCGCGTCTCTCGCTTGATATCCGCGCGCTCAATATCCGACTGGCTTGAGACAGAGACATATTCACCCGCAGCCATGGACAAGGCGCCGGCAGACAGCCCGGCCACGCCCGCCAGCAGCACGCCATGACGATCGGCGCCCGATGCTGCGATTCCGACCAGCAACGAGGAAACGGAAACGATCCCGTCATTCGCACCAAGGACAGCCGCCCTCAGCCAGCCGGATCGCGAAATGAAATGCGGATCGTCAGGATGGGCGTCGGCATGGGTGTGTCGGGACATTGGGCATCTTTCGTCTGGAAGGCATTCAGGCCCGCGCAGATAAGGACGCCACACCCAGAACTTCAAGCACCTTTGCCTCGATATCGGCGGCACTCATGGCGGCACTGGCATACATGGCCGCCGGGCTGTCATGATCGATGAAGGTATCCGGCAGCACCATCGAGCGGAACTTGAGCCCCTGATCGAACACTGCGCTGTTGGACAGAAGCTGAGCAACATGGCTGCCAAAGCCGCCGACCGCGCCCTCTTCGATCGTGATCAACGCCTCGTGCCGGGCAGCAAGATCAAGGATCATGCCCTGATCCAGCGGCTTGGCAAAACGTGCATCGGCAACGGTTGGGGTGATGCCACGCGCGATCAGCGCCTCACGCGCTTTCATCACCTCTGACAGGCGCGTGCCAAAAGAAAGGATCGCGACGCGCTTGCCCTCTGCGATGATCCGGCCCTTACCGATTTCCAACGGAACACCGCGTTCGGGCATATCCACCCCTGTGCCCTCACCGCGCGGGAAACGGAAGGCAATCGGCCCGTCATCATATGCCGTGGCGGTTGCCACCATATGAACAAGCTCAGCCTCGTCAGCCGCGGCCATGACGACCATTCCGGGCAGGCTGGACATAAAGCCCACATCGAACGCCCCGGCATGGGTCGCACCATCGGCACCGACAAGGCCGGCCCGGTCGATGGCGAAGCGCACCGGAAGCCGCTGGATGGCCACGTCATGGACAACCTGATCATAGCCACGCTGCAGGAAGGTCGAATAGATCGCGCAGAATGGTTTCAGCCCCCCGGCCGCGAGACCTGCCGAGAAAGTCACCGCATGTTGCTCGGCAATACCCACATCAAAGCAGCGCCGCGGGAAACGCTCGGCAAAAAGGTTCAGCCCGGTCCCGTCAGGCATCGCAGCCGTAACGGCAACCACCTTGTCGTCACGCTCTGCCTCGGCGATCAGTGTTTTCGCGAATACGCTGGTATAGCTGGGTGCATTGGATTTGGCCTTCGCCTGCTCACCCGTGATGACATCGAACTTGCCACGCGCATGACCGCGGTCTGCAGAGCCTTCGGCCGGCGCGTAACCTTTCCCTTTGCGGGTGATCGTGTGGATCAGAACAGGCCCGTTCGAACGCGCCTTGACCGTGCGCAGAAGCGGCAGAAGCTGGTCCAGATCGTGACCGTCAACCGGCCCGATATAGGAAAAGCCAAGCTCTTCGAACAAGGTGCCGCCGACAGCCATGCCTTTCAGCATTTCCTTGGCACGGCGCGCGCCTTGCTGAATTGGTTCCGGCAGAAAACCAACAGCGCCCTTGGCCATTGATTTCAACTCCTGAAACGGACCCTCGGTATAAAGCTTCGTCAGATAGGTCGACAGCGCACCTGTAGGAGGCGCGATCGACATCTCATTATCGTTGAGGATGACGAACAGCCGCTTGCCAAGATGACCGGCATTGTTCAACGCTTCGAACGCCATACCTGCCGACATCGCGCCATCACCGATCACCGCAATCGCATCACCCGGATCGCCGCCAAGTTCGCGTGCCATTGCGAATCCAAGCGCCGCAGAGATCGAGGTCGAACTGTGCCCCGCGCCGAACGGATCGAATGGGCTTTCCGAACGTTTGGTGAAACCGGACAGGCCACCACCTGTCCGCAATGTCCGGATACGGTCCCTGCGACCTGTCAGGATCTTGTGCGGATAGCACTGGTGGCCAACGTCCCAGATGATCTTGTCGCGCGGCGCATCGAAAACAGCGTGCAGCGCGACCGTCAGCTCCACAACACCCAGGCCCGCGCCCAGATGCCCGCCGGTCACGGACACCGCACTGATGGTTTCGGCCCGCAGCTCATCGGCAAGCTGCCGCAGCTCTCGGTCCGACAGTGCTTTCATGTCAGATGGCAGTTGGACCCGGTCCAAAACCGGCGTCTTGGGTTGATCTTGGCTCATGGCGACCCTTTCCGGGGCGTTCAGCTTTGGCGGTCGATAACGAAACGCGCCAGATCGCGCAAGTTTCCAGCCGCATCACCATATGGTGAAAGCGCTGCCACCGCCTTATCAATCAACTCTGCCTCTCGGGCGCGCGCGCCTTCCAGCCCCAGCAACGAAACAAAGGTCGCCTTGCCCGCCTCGGCATCCTTGCCGACGCGCTTGCCGATCGTTTCCTGATCGCCCGTCACATCCAGAATGTCGTCATGGATCTGGAACGCCAAACCCAGCTTGGCCGCATAAATCCGCAGCGCCTCGGTTTCGGCGTCCGCCATAAGGGCCCCGGACGTCGCCGCAAAGGAAATCAGCGCACCGGTCTTTGCCGCCTGCATCCGTGAGATACCGGCGAGGTCCAGCGGAACAGCCGCATTCTCGGCCGCGATATCCATCATCTGCCCGTGCACCATGCCAGAGCCGCCAACGGCATGCGCGAAGGATTTCACCAAGCGCAACCGCACAGCCTCGTCCCCGATGGCAGGATCGGTCAGCAATTCGAACGCAAGGGTCTGCAAGGCATCGCCAGCCAGAATCGCGGTGGCCGGCGACCATTGGACATGCACGGTCGGCATACCGCGGCGCAGATCGTCATTATCCATGTCCGGAAGGTCATCGTGGATCAGGCTATATGCGTGCAAAGCCTCTACTGCCGCTGCAACTGGAAACGCCGCATCATCTGCGATGTTGTGCAGCCGCGCGGATTCCATCACCAGAAAGGCGCGCAGCTTTTTACCCCCTACACAGGCATAACGCATGGCGTCGCTCAACTCGCCTTCGGGCAACTTCGTCATTGCCGCATTCAGAATGGTTTCGACCTGCGACCTGACCTCCTCCATCCGTCTGTCCATTACTGTTCTCCGGCCTTGGTCACGCCGGTAGGCTGGCCCTGCGCAAGCGTGATTTTTTCAATCCGCTCTTCCGCTTCGCGCAGGCGTGCCTCGCAATGGGCGCGCAACGCGGCGCCACGTTCATACAGCTTGATCGAATCCTCCAGCGAAGCATTGCCGCTTTCCAGCCTCGACACGACGCTTTCAAGTTCTTTCATGGCGTCCTCGAAGGACATGTTTGCGACGTCACTCATTTCGCGGCCCTTTTCGCGTTTCCGTTCGCGCCGGACCGATTTGAAGGGCACGGCGCCGTCGGTTTGTAGCCGTGTTCACGGGAATAAACCACCTCAACCTTGCGCAGCGATCGACAGAGAACGTTCACCTGTGCACGCAGGCTCGCTCAATCCCTACGTCCGAACAGCTTTTCGATATCGGTCAGCGACAGCCTGATCCATGTCGGCCTGCCATGATTGCACTGGCCAGAGCGCGGCGTCCGCTCCATCTCGCGCAGAAGCGCATTCATTTCATCTGCCGTCATGCGTCGCCCCGAGCGGACCGAACCATGACAGGCCATGGACGACAACACAGCATCGACCCGCGCTTTCAGTCTGTCTGATGCGCCCTGTTCGGCCAGATCATCGGCAATATCGCGGATCATCGCGGTTGCATCCACCTTACCCAGAAGCGCCGGCACCTCGCGCACGGCAACGGCACCGTGACCAAAGGCTTCCACATGCAGGCCGAGTTCAGCCAGTTCATCGGCCACCACCAGAACACGTTCGGCGTCATCGGCAGGCAATTCGACAATCTCGGGTATCAGCAGCGCCTGGCTCGTGATCGCCTTCTCGGCCAGTTGGGCCTTCAACCGCTCGTACACCAGACGCTCATGGGCCGCATGTTGGTCAACGATAACCATGCCCTCCGACGTCTGCGCGATGATGTAATTCTCATGCAATTGCGCACGCGCAGCGCCAAGCAGCGTGTCAGAAGGCACAGCCGCTTCCGGCTCTGGCTCAAACCGGGCGGAAGGAGCGTCGGAGAAGCCATCTAAACCCGGGGACTGCGCGACATAGGCAGATTGTATCGCCCGTTGTGAAGGCCGGTACTCCATCTGATAGCCTGGGTGGCGGGCACCGGGCTGAGGGGCAACCTCCGCACGAAATGCAGCCAAAGTCGCGGCGCCAACGGTATCCGACGTCTGCCGCGAGTTCTGTGCCAGTTGATTGCGCAGGGTGGAAACCACCAGCCCCCGCACAAGTGAAGGGTCCCTGAACCGCACCTCTGCCTTGGCCGGATGCACGTTGACGTCGACAAAATGCGGGGCGCAGTCGATATACAGTACAGCTGCAGGATACCGGCCCTTCGGCAGCACATCCATATAGCCGGCCCGCAGCGCGCCGGTCAGCAGCTTGTCCCGCACCGGGCGCGTATTCACGAAAACATGCTGAGCGACGGCCGCGCCACGAGAATATGTCGGAAGAGCAGCAAAGCCGGTCAGACGGACCCCGTCCCGCTCTGCCTCTATCCGAATTGCGTTATCTATGAACTCCCTGCCCATGACGCGGGTAAGGCGGGCATGAAGCGCATCGAACAGATCGCCCTGTTCGGCATCGGCACGGAACAGCAGCCTGTCGTCATCGTGAAGCGTAAACCCAACCGATGGCTCTGCCATTGCGAGGCGACGGATCACATCGGCCACAGCCTGAGTTTCCGCCCTTTCACTCCGCAAGAATTTAAGCCGCGCCGGGGTGGCGAAGAACAGATCGCGCAACTCGACAACCGTTCCCCGGTTCGCTGCGGCGGGGCGCACGGGCTCTGCATGCCCGGCTGTGACCTTGATGACCGCGCCGTCTGCTTCCGCCCGCGACGTGATGGTCAGTCGCCCCACGGCAGCAAGGCTTGGCAAGGCCTCGCCCCTGAAGCCGAAGCTGTGAATGTCCAGCAGGTCCGAACCGTCGATTTTAGAGGTCGCATGTCGCGACAGCGCCAGAGGCAGGTCCTCGGCCGTCATGCCGCAGCCATCATCCTCGACGCGGATCAACGCCTTGCCGCCCTGCGAAATCGTGACATCAATGCGTCGCGCCCCGGCATCAAGCGCGTTTTCCACCAATTCCTTCACCGCTGATGGCGGACGTTCCACAACCTCGCCAGCGGCAATTCTGTTTGCAACGCTGTCCTCAAGCTGACGAATAACAGGGCGTATCTGGGGGGTGTGGTTGTTCATGCCCCTATATCTAGCACCGCTGCAGCCTCGATGAAATGATTCGGAATGCTCACAGGCGGAGTCACGAAACTTTGCGTTGTGATGTTCGTTGAATGGCAGCTTCAAAACACACACCGCCAGGAGAATTACCATGACGAAACTTGCTGCAATTGCTCTTTTTGGTGCCGCCCTGACCCTGTCGGCCTGCGGTGAAAACGCCGCCACCCGCGCCACGACCGGCGCAGCGACCGGCGCGGTTGTCGCTGGCCCGGCTGGCGCTGTCGCTGGTGCAGCCCTTGGTGGGTCCGGCGCAGTTCAGGTTAAGTAACGTTGCTGACCAGCGACCAGCCCCTGTTTCGTACGGGGCAAGGTCGCAAAGTAAGATAAAAGGCCGCGCATCCTCATGGATTGCGCGGCCTTCTTTGGCATATCAGGCAGTGCTCACGGGGCGAATCCTTCAGGGCGTCCGACAAGAACGAGGTTCAGCCGGTCATCCGAAAGCCGCTGACGTGCCACGCGGGCGACGTCATCTGCGGTGACAGCCTCAATCCGTTCGTTGCGGTAGTCGGGATAGTCAATCGGCAGTCCGATCATTTGCATCCCTGCGAGAATACCGGCGATCTTAGCGTTGCCGTCCCATCGCAGCGGATATTCACCTGTCAGATATGTCTTGGCATCGGCAAGCTCTTGCTCGGTCACGCCCTCTCCCATCCGCGCCAGTTCAGCGTTCAGCAGCTCAACCGCTTCGGCCGCGGTTGCGTTGGAGCTTGACATCCCGCCCATCCAGCTTTGGCCATAAACGCCGTTCACCAGCGAGGTATAGACGCCATAAGTCAGACCACGCTTTTCACGGATCTCTTCCATGAGGCGGGACGAGAAACCCCCGCCACCCAGTATATGATCCGCCACGAAGGCAGCAAAATAATCCGGATCGTCCATGCTCAGGCCGGGCAAGGCAAAGCTGATCACGGTTTGCGGGCTGTCCCAGTCGATCACCTCGGTACTGGCGGTTTCGCTGAACTGCGCCTGTTCGGGCAAGGGAACAGTTCCGGTTGCAGGCAGGTCCGACAAAATCCGGTCGATAAGAACGCCAAGCTCTTGCGGTGTGATATCACCGGCTGCGCCGACAATGACACGATCCAGGGCAACGACCCTGTTTTTCGCCTCTACCATGTCCTGCGGACCCAGTGACGAAATCGATTCAGCCGTCCCGTTGATCGAGGAGCCGTATGGATGGCTGCCCCAGATCGACTTGGCAAGCGCTTTGCTGGCGATGGAGTTGGGGTCCGTATCCTCGGACCGGATGATCGACGCGATCTGCCCCTTCACCCGCGAAACGGCATCCTCATCAAAACGCGGCTCGACCAGAGCGGCCGCGATAAGCGCGCCCGCTTCGTCCCGGTTTTCTGACAGTATCTGGCTGGAGACCGTCAGCGCGTCGTCACCAACATCAAAGCTGATCCGTGCACCCAGTGCCTCTTTCGCGGCGGCGAACTGGGTGGCGTCCATGTCAGCCGCGCCCTCTTCCAGCGTATGGGTCATCAGGTTGATGGCGCCGCGCTTACCGGGCGCATCAACACTGGCGCCACCACGGAAGGCGATGTTCAGGGCGGTAAAGGGAATGCTGTGATCCTCAACCAGCCAGGCCTTGATGCCCGAGGGCGAGGTCACTTCCTGTATCTCGGTCGCCGCGACCGGGGTGACGATCAGGCTGACGAGCAGAAACGGTATGGCGCGCAAGAAGCTCATTCTGTGACCTCTTCGTCTTGGGGTTCGGTCGTTGCGGGTTCTGCCGCCTCATCGGTTGATGCAGCATCCGATTCGGATTCCGTCTCTGGCGGAATTGCACCGAACTGCGGATCGGCGGCCAGTTCTTCCACCGCCCTTCGACCGTCTTCTGACAGCATGCCTTCGGTCGGAACCGGCAAAAGCCAGCCGGTGACGGTCGCGGTGCTGTTCATCACAAGATCAGCGGCTTCCATGACATCCTCTGCCGTGACCTCTGCCAGGATGTCGGGCCAGTCGCTGACGTCTTCGACACTCAGCCCGGTCGCAAGCCCCTGCCCGTATTGGTAGGCGCGACCGTGGGCCGAATCCTGTTCATATATCTGGTTCGCGCGGATCTGTGTCTTGATCCGTTCAAGCTGGGCCGGGTCCGGCCCTTCGGTCAGGAAGTCTTCCAGAACCTCATCAAGCGCTGCCTCTGCTTCTTCCGGAGTCTGACCATCGGCGGGAATCAGCGAAAAATAAAAGCTCGTCCGATCGACCGCGTAACCTTCATAGCCCGCACCGGCATAAAGCGCCTGCCCGGTCATCACCAGCTTCTGCCCAAGAACCGATGTTTGCGGCGCACCACCAAGAAGCTCTGCCAGCACGCTGAGCGCCGCCGCCGTTTTCTGATCGCCAGGATTGCGTTCAGGAACCAGCACACTGCGGGTCATGCGCGGCTGCGGTACGCGCGGATCGCGCATGGTTACACGCCGCGGCGCTCGCTGATCCGGTTCTTGCGGGCGGGCGGCACGCTCTACCCCTGCTTTCGCGGGGATCGAGCCGTAATACTGCTCTGCCAGTTCGCGCGCCTTGTCGGGCGTCACGTCGCCGGCAAGGATCAGGATCGCGTTGTTGGGCGCGTAGTAATCTTCATACCATTTCAGCGCATCGGCACGGGTCAGGGCCATCATCTCATCGCGCCAGCCAATGACCGGGCGCCCATAGGGATGGTTCAGGAACTGCGCCGCCGTCCGTTCTTCTGCGAATAAAGCGGCGGGATCGCTGTCGGTGCGCTGCGCCCTCTCCTCCAGCACGACCTGACGTTCTGCCTGCCAGTCTTCTTCGCCAACGCGAAGGTTTTGCATCCGGTCCGATTCCATTTCCATGATCAGCGGCAGGCGATCACTGGCGATACGTTGGAAATACGCCGTGAAGTCATAGCTGGTGAAGGCGTTATCCATGCCGCCATTCGCGGCTACAGTCTTCGACAACTCGCCCGGCTCCAGCTTTTCGGTGCCTTTGAACATCAGATGTTCCAGATAATGCGCAAGGCCGGTTTTTCCGGCCACTTCATCGGCAGAGCCGATTTTGTACCAAACCATCTGCACAACAACCGGGGCGCGATGATCTTCGATCACGACCGCTTCCATGCCGTTGTCCAGCGTGAAGCTGGTCACGCCGGGGGGCGTCTCTGCATCAGCTTGTGTGGTAAGGGAAGCAGCAAGAATAGCCGCTATATAAAGCGCGCGCATAGGCGATCCTTTCACAAGGGCCCGTCAGAAAAGCAAAAGCAGGGCGAAAATGCTGTCTGTCGCCCCTCCCGGCAAATCACGACCGGGTGAGGAGGCTTCAGATCAATCCAGAACCGGCGGCGAGGTCGGCGTTCTTGCGCCTGCGCGTTTCCAACGCAGATCCTCTGCCCAGCTGTCCAGCGTCATGGGTTCGTAAGCGCGATAGTAGACATCCGTCCGTGCCCATGTTTCCAGCAGGCGCCGCGAATTGTTCGCACGCCATTCCACATCTTCCTGCGCAAGCTGCTGGCGGATGCCCTGCGTAACACCCAACCGCGAGGCGTAATTCACAAGCGCGCCATCTGCCGAACCGATACCTGTCGGTGCCAGCCGCTGTGGATCGCCGCCAAGTGCCGCGACCGCATCGCCCTTGGGATTGGGGTCGGTGATATTCGCCCCGCCCGGCGTCGGTTGCGGAAGCTGGTTGAGATCCGGCGGCATCGACAGTGGACGGGTTGGCAGAATTGCAAATTCATCGGGGGTATCGCGACCCGCCGAAATATTATGCAACTGCGGATCGTTGGAGCAACCGGCAAGTGCCGCCGCACCGATCAACACAGAAATAGCCCGCATCAGGGTCCCCCGTAATTCGTTGCTGCCCGTTCTAGCCCGATTTTGAAGGCGCGTCACGGGTCTTGTCTTTATCGGCATCTCTGCCTTGCGGTGGCATCAGGATGAGGCCGAATGCACCAAGGAATATGGCGATATCTGCGACGTTAAAGCTGTAGGGGTTGCGCCAGTTCGGCAAAGACATGTTCAGGAAGTCCGCGACCGCACCGTAGTAAATCCGATCAATCACATTCCCAATGGCGCCGCCAATCAGCAGCCCCGCCGCCAATTGCGAAGGCCAGCCGGGGCGGGTGCGTCTCATCCAGATGTACAGCGCCGCGCAAATCAGCAAAGACAGCGCGATCAGTCCCAAGCGGACAATATCTTCGGACGACCTGAACAGACCGAAATTGATCCCCTGATTCCACGCCATGTGAAAGTTGATCCAAGGCGGCAGCACCTCTATCTCGCGCACGAGGTCAAGGCGCAGGATGTGGACGACATAATATTTGGTGATCTGATCCAGCAGCAAAATCACCAGCGTCACCCAGCCAAGCACACGCAATGTGTTAGGCTCGGCAACGGGCTGCGCCTTGGTCCGTGACCGCGATGCGGGTTTGGATGCCTTGGCTGCCGCCGGTTTCTTGGTCGCTTCTTTCGCCATCAGTGACGGAAGTGCCGCTGGCCGGTGAACACCATCGCAAGGCCGCGTGCGTCCGCGGCGGCGATCACCTCTGCATCGCGCATGGAACCTCCGGGCTGGATAACCGCGGCAGCACCCGCATCGGCAAGCGCCTCGACCCCGTCGGCAAACGGGAAAAACGCGTCAGAAGCCACCGCGGAACCAGAGGTCAGCGGCAACGGCAAGGCGAGAGCTTCTGCCATATCCTGCGCCTTGCTACGACCGATGCGGGTCGAATCAACGCGGCTCATCTGACCGGCACCGATACCCACCGTCGCGAGTTCCTTTGCATAGACGATAGCGTTGGATTTCACATGCTTGGCGACCTGCCAGGCGAAAAGAAGATCGGCCATTTCGTCATCGGTGGGCTGCCGCCTGGTCACGACCTTCAGTTCCGGCAGTGCGATGCGGCCATTGTCGCGCGACTGCACAAGGAAACCGCCCGCCACCTGACGGAAAGATGTTCCCGCAGATTCCACGTCCGGAAGGCCACCTGTCGTCAGAAGGCGCAGGTTCTTGCGGCCCGCAAACACCTCTTTGGCTTCCTCGGTCGCGTCAGGCGCAATGACAACTTCGGTGAATATCTCTGTTATCGCTCTTGCCGTATCACCGTCAAGCGTCTGGTTCAGCGCAATGATTCCACCAAAGGCGGACGTCCGGTCGCAGTCGAACGCACGGCGATAGGCTTCTGCCGCAGTATCGGCGCGGGCGACGCCGCAAGGGTTCGCATGTTTGATGATTGCGCAGGCCGGGCCTTCAGCGGGATCGAATTCCGCAACCAGTTCAAACGCGGCGTCGGTGTCGTTGATGTTGTTGTAGGATAGCTCTTTGCCCTGCCACTGCCGGGCACTGGCAACGCCGGGGCGCATTTCGCCGGTCGTGTAGAAGGCCGCATGCTGATGCGGGTTCTCACCATAGCGCAGGCCCTGTGCCAGCGTTCCGGCAAAAGCACGGCGGCGCGGGGTTTCAATACCAACAGCGCCGGCCATCCAGTTCGAAACTGCAGCATCATAGGCGGCGGTCCGCGCATAGGCCGTCTGCGCCAGTTTCTTGCGCATCGCCTGGTCGGTTCCGCCTTGCGCGGCAAGCTGTTTGAGAACGCTGTCATAATCTTCGACATCCACGACCACACCGACAAAGGCGTGATTCTTGGCCGCAGCGCGGATCATGGCCGGGCCGCCAATGTCGATATTCTCGACGCAATCCTCATAGCTGCCGCCCCTGGCGACGGTCTCCTCGAACGGATAGAGGTTAACCACCAGCAGGTCGATCATGCCGATCCCGTGCTCGGCCGCCGAGGCCTGATGCGCGTCGTCATCGCGCAGGGCCAGCAGGCCGCCATGCACCACCGGATGCAGGGTTTTGACGCGGCCATCCATCATTTCCGGAAAACCCGTTACCTCGGACACATCCTTGACCGCGATGCCAGCATCGCGCAGCGCCTTCGCTGTGCCGCCCGTCGAAAGTATTTCGACACCCGCTGCATCAAGCGCCTTTGCAAACTCTGTCAGCCCGGTCTTGTCCGAGACAGAAATGAGGGCGCGTTTCAGCGGGACGATATCTTGCGGCATGTGTTCCTGCGGGAGTCTGTTTTCGGATGCCGCCTAGCTAGCGCCTGCCCGCACGAAGGTCCAGCCGATCTGCACCGCATCGTCCGTAAGTCTGTGGCTTAAAACGATCTGGGTGGTCGGGCACGGCTGCGACAGGCCGCGTTCGAGATAGGCCGAGGGCTCCAGCCGAAGGGTCGCGACCAGATCATGGCTGAAATACCATTCTTCTGCGCCCGGCAGAGCCAGACGAACGGCATCACCTTCCGGAAAGACATCGACGTCTGGATGCAGGTGAAAACGGATTTCGAACCCGATTCCGTCCGGAGCGTTCGTCAGTACCTGCGCCAGCCGACCCCTGCCGTCGATATCCAGTGCCGCCAGCGTGTCTTCGCCATCAAGCTGATCGCCATCGGGTGACAGGCTCAGCTCTCGCAGATGCGTCAGCCCGTGGGTTCCCAGCCAGGCATCATGCCCCGACAGGATCGTTTCCGCCTGCCTTGGCGGCGCAGGGGGCGCATCGGCGGGCAGGACATTGCCCTCGGCGTCACATTGACCCGCCCATACCTTCTGCGGAAGCAATGTCAGACGTTCCTGGCCCTGCCCGTCGGGCGGCAGCAGCTTGGCAGAGCTGAGACCGGACAGATTCAGCGTCGAATGGCATGACGTGGCCCGGCTGGCGCGCGCCCATGCCGGCCCGAACATCCTGCCCGAACCGCAATTCACGATGATCGGATGCCGGGCCGAGGTGAACTCTATGGCCAATGTAGATGCGTGCGCATGTGCCGCTGCCGGACCGGCAGGCGGCGCGGCAGCATCCATGATCACCGTCGCACGCGCACGCGACATCCGGGCAAAGCCCATCGCATGACCCTGCGCGGTCGTCGCAGGACCCGAAGCGGCGCGCAGGCTGTGATCCAGACGCCCTGCGACGCCGCGCCCTCCACCATGAAAGCGCGGAAGTCCGCCATCGGCATGTCGCAGAGCGCGCAAGATCGGCGCCACTTCCTCGATAGCAGCCGCAATCTCTTCAGGCAGAGCTATCGCCAAATCGGAGGCAGTCTGCTTGACCCAGCCGAGCAGCGACAGACAGCCCAGCAGCGCCTCGGGGCAGCGGCTTCGCAGGACCCCTTTATGCAGCGACGCATCGATCGCCTGCGCCAGATCGGACATGGACGCGCCAACCTTATCGCCCGCGCCTTGCAGCATCATCGCGGCGATTACCCTGCCCGACAAAGCCTCGATCATTGGCAGACCCGTCGTGGCCTCCGCCCGTTCCAGATAGGCGAGCTGATCATGCATACTGTCGAAAACCGGCTGTGCGGTTTCCTTGTCCAGCCCCGGCAGTATCTGGCCAGAGTGGAACAGCCAACGCAGCAACCGGCGACCAGTAACGTCGGCCCGCCACGCCGGATCGTCCTGCCCGGATTCAGGTGGCTTCGGGTGCGCCTCAATCCAGCCCAGCACACGCGACTGCGCCATGTCACGCGCCTTGGCATTGCCGACAGAGGCCAGATCATCCAGCCAGCCAAAGCCATGCAGTTCCGCTGCAAGCTCCCCTGTGGGCGCATCGCCCGTGAATGGGTCACCGTCGACGCTGCAGCCGGTCAGGCGCAGGGTTCCCTCTATAATCTCCTGACCACGCAGGGCAGAGCCGAGGCTGCGCGGCTCGGGCCGGATCGTAAAACCATGCGGGCGGCTTATGTCGGTCATGACGTGAACTTACCGGGCTGTCTCTGGCTTCCGCAAGCGGGCGATGAAAAACCCGTCCATTCCGCCGATCTCTGACCAATGGTCAGGGCGCAGGCGCAGACCACCGACAGGTGACAGCCACTCTTCCGCCCATTCAGGATGTTCGACCGCAAGCCCCGGATGTCGTCCAAGGGCCGCTGTCACCTGATCCTCACCCTCCGCCGCAAGCAGAGAACATGTGGCGAATACCAGCCTGCCCCCCGGCTTAAGAATATCAAGCGCATGGTCGATCAGGCGTGTCTGAAGTTCTGCCAAAGCCTCAATCGCGGAACCGTCACGGATCAGCGGCAGGTCAGGGTGGCGGCGGATCGTCCCCGTGGCAGAGCAAGGCGCATCCAGCAAAATCGCATCAGGTGCAGCCCTGGGCCGCCATTCCAGAGCGTCAGCTGCAATGACCTCTGCCGCCAAACCACAGCGCTTCAGGTTTTCGTGCAACCGTTCCAGACGCTGCGCCGAAAGATCAACGGCCGTCACGTTTGCGCCAGCCGCCGCCAATTGCAGCGTCTTGCCACCCGGCGCGGCGCACAGGTCAACGATATCCTCACCGGGCTGCGGGTCCAGTACACGCACGGCCATTGCAGCGGCGGCGTCCTGCACCCACCAGTCACCCTCGGCAAATCCCGGCAATGCGCTGACCTGTGCAGATTCGTGCAGCCGAAAGCTGCCACTGGGAAGCACCTGACCGGGCGCGGTTTTGCCGGGTTTCGCGGTGAAATCCACCGGCGCACCGGCCTGATGGGCAAGTTCGATCGCGGTGGTAATATCCTCACCCCATTGGGCCAGCACGGGTTCACGCAGCCATTCGGGCATTTCTTCGGGCGGAAGCGATACCCATTCCTTGAACTGCCCGGAAATCTTCCGCAGAACCGCATTGACCATTCCGGCGGCCGCACGACCCTTTGGCCCCATGCCCTGCACCAGCCCGACAGCCGCGTTAACCGCGCCATGCGGCGCCTCGCCCATCTCCAGCAATTCAACCGTGCCAAGGCGCAGAACGTCCAGCACGTCGGGCCGGGGCTTTTTCGACAGATGCTGAACCAGCAGCGTATCAGCGCGGTCGATATTACGCAGCACAGCCAGAGCCAGCCTTTGCGCCCGCGCCCGGTCAGCCGGTGCCAGCCCCGCAATCGCATTCGGCTGATCCGATAACGACATTCCGTCACGCACCCCTGCAAGCAACCGAAGCGCCCCCTTCCGCGCCGCATCAATGCGCACAGTGCTGCCTTGTCTTTTGCGTCCCGCTGGCTTGCCCAATCCCGACCCTTTCCTTAGATTTAGCCCTGTTAACGCAATGAAAGGCCGCCCGCCATGACCGAGACACGCGATTTGCCGCCCGAGGCCGTCCGGGCGCTAGCCGAAGCCGCAGAGCGCCGCAAGGCAGCCAAAGCCGTTGCACTGCCGACCGAGCTTGGCGGACGTGACGGGCCAGAGCCTGTGCGTTTCGGCGATTACGAGAAAAAGGGCCTTTGCGTCGACTTCTGATCTGGTGAGTGTCCATGCCGCGAACCGTGATAGCGCCACTTCGCCCGGCAGACAGCGAAGAGGCCGTGCATGTCTTTTTCGACGCTGTCCATAACGGCACATCAGGGGTCTATACCGCTGAACAGCGAACGGCTTGGGCTGGAACGGTTCCCGACACCGAAGGCTGGCGCCACAGGCTTGACGGTGTCGACGGCTTTTCGGCTCGGATAGAGGGGAAACTGGTCGGCTTCATGACGTTGGACGATAACGGCTATATCGATCTCGCCTTCGTGCGGGCGGATTGTGCGCGGCAGGGCGTAGGAGCGGAACTTTATCGTGCCATCGAGGAGCACGCCCGGATCAGTGGCATTCAGACTCTGACCACAGAGGCCAGTCTGGCAGCGCAGCCTTTTTTCGAACGCATGGGCTGGCATGTCGTGGCAGGGCAGCGCGTCGTCAAGCGCGGTGTTGAACTGACCAACTACCGAATGACCAAAGCCCTGCCCTGACCGCGCAACAGGCTTAAAGTGACAGCCCCGCCGGATCGGGCAGCCCATTGGCCCGGCAGCAGGCCGTCAGCGTATTCGCCAACAGGCAGGCGATGGTCATCGGGCCGACGCCGCCCGGCACCGGCGTAATGGCCCCCGCGACCTCTGCAACGCTGTCGTAGTCCACGTCACCCACAAGCCCGTCATCGGTGCGGTTGATGCCAACGTCGATCACTGTCGCGCCCGGTTTGATCCACTCGCCCTTGACCATCTGCGGACGACCCACGGCGGCCACGACGATGTCGGCGCGGCGCACCACCTCTGGCAGGTTCTTGGTGCGCGAATGGGCGATGGTTACGGTGGCACTGTCTGCCAGCAGCAGCGCCGCCATCGGCTTGCCCACGATGTTCGAACGCCCAATGACGACCGCATTCTTTCCCGACAGATCACCCAGCTGATCGCGCAGCAACATCAGGCAACCCAGCGGCGTGCACGGCACCATCGCTCGCTGCCCGGTGGTCAATCGCCCGGTATTGGCGATCGTGAAGCCGTCCACATCTTTCTTGACGGCAATCGCGTTTATCACCTCTGCCTCGTCAATATGATCCGGAAGCGGCAATTGGACGAGTATCCCGTGAACCGCTGAATCGGCATTGAGCCTGCCGATCAGGGCAAGAAGCTCTGCCTGAGAGGCATCTGCCGACAAGCGATGCTCGTAAGAGTTCATGCCGGCCGCTTTCGTCTGCTTGCCCTTGGACGCGACATAGACCTGACTGGCCGGATCATCGCCGACAAGAACGACGGCCAGACCGGGTGTTATCCCATGTTCGTCCTTCAGCGCAGCGACCTGTCCACCGATCTTCTCTCTCAACGTTGCTGCAAAAGCCTTACCGTCGATCCGGGTTGCCACCATTTTCGCCCCCAAGCTGCGCATCTTCCTGCGCAATGAAATATTCCATCATCAAACGCCATATATCCTCGGCCAGATCGGGGTGCAGGCCCGCAGCGTCGGCCCTTTGGCGGGCCAGCATCGCAACCTGTTCTACCCGGCTGTCAATGCGGGCGGGCAGGCCGTCACGCGCCTTGATGTGGGCGGCCCGGTCGATCAGGCGGCTGCGTTCCGCCAACAGTTCGATCAGCTGCGCGTCGAGCGCGTCAATATGCACCCGCAGCGTCGCCATATCCTGGATATCTTCATGCGTCATGCGCGACCTTATCCCCGCTTGTCAGTCAGTTCGCAAGCATGAAGCGTGACATTTTTGCCGCAGCGCAGAAACTGACAGATGCGTCAGGGAACTCTGCCCCAGACACGCACGTTTCTTCGCCGAGGGGTGAAAGCGGCCACTTGCCGTATCGAAAGGAAACGCCATGGAAAAGCTTGGCGTAATCATAAATCTCGGGTTTGCCATCGCGCTCGTCGTTGGTGCATCAGTGCTGATGGTTATCTGATACGTTACAGGCATGAACATGAAGAAGCCCCGGTCCGCTGGCCGGGGCTTCTTCGTTTATGATCATCCGATCAGGATTGCGGGACGGGCGCACCACCTTCCGGGGCGCCACGGCCTGCTTTCGGAATGGACGTGACCTGCGGAATACCGGAGGACGGCGTATCATCATCGCCTCCAAGGCTGTCGCCGCGGATCACCTTGCCGATTTCTTCGCCGGTCAGGGTTTCATATTCCAGCAGACCCTGCGCCAGACGTTCGAACTCTTCTTCCTTTTCCGTCAGGATGCGCCGGGCAGTCTGGTAGCCTTCCTCGATCAGGTCGTGGACCTCTTGCTCGATCAGCTCTTTCGTCGCTGCCGAGACAGAGAAACCGCCGGTATTGCCTGAATAACCTTCATGCGCTTCGGCGTAATCGACGCTGCCGACCTTGTCGGACATGCCCCAACGCATCACCATCGCACGCGCAAGCGCCGATGCCTGCTGGATGTCGCCTGCCGGACCGTTGGAGACGCCTTCCTCACCATATTTGATGATCTCAGCTGCCTTGCCCGCCATGGTCATGGCAAGCTTTTCCTTGGCTTCGTCTTTGTGGAAGTTCAGCCGATCCATTTCGGGCAGGCTGACAACCATGCCAAGCGCACCGCCACGCGGGATGATCGTCGCCTTGTAGACCGGATCACATTTGGGCAGCGACAGGCCGACGATGGCGTGTCCGGCCTCATGATAAGCCGTTTTTTCCTTCTGCTCAGGCGTCAGAACCATGCTGCGGCGCTCGACACCCAGCATAACCTTGTCCTTGGCATTTTCGAAATCATCCATCGTCACGAAACGGCGGCCAATGCGCGCCGCCATCAGCGCGGCCTCGTTCACGAGGTTCATCAGGTCGGCACCCGAAAAACCAGGCGTACCGCGGGCGATGATGCGCAGATCGACATCCGGCCCCTGCGGAACCTTCTTGGCATGCACTTCCAGAATCTTCTCGCGCCCCTTGATGTCCGGGTTCGGAACATGAATCTGGCGGTCAAAGCGACCCGGACGAAGCAAAGCAGGGTCCAGCACGTCTTTGCGGTTGGTCGCGGCAATGATGATGACGCCTTCATTTGCGTCGAAGCCGTCCATTTCCACGAGAAGCTGGTTCAGCGTCTGTTCGCGTTCGTCATTACCGCCGCCGATGCCGACGCCACGGGCACGACCAACGGCGTCGATTTCGTCGATAAAGACGATGCAGGGGGCGGATTTCTTCGCCTGCTCGAACATGTCGCGGACGCGCGACGCACCCACACCGACAAACATTTCCACGAAATCAGAACCCGAGATGGTGAAGAACGGCACGCCCGCCTCACCCGCGATCGCGCGGGCGAGCAGCGTCTTACCTGTGCCGGGCGGGCCGACCAGCAGCGCACCTTTCGGGATCTTGCCGCCCAGACGGCTGAACTTCTGCGGATTGCGCAGGAATTCGACGATCTCTTCCAGTTCTTCCTTCGCCTCGTCGATACCGGCCACATCGTCAAAGGTCACACGGCCATGCTTTTCGGTCAGCAGCTTCGCACGCGATTTGCCAAAGCCCATTGCGCCGCCTTTGCCGCCGCCCTGCATCCGGTTCATGAAGAAGATCCACACACCGATCAGAAGGATGAAAGGCAACCATACGCTGAGGAATGACAGGAACACCGACTGCTGCTGCTTCTTGACGTTCACCTCTACGTCATTCGCGATCAGCAGATCGGCGATCTCTTCGCCCTGCGGGCGCACCGTCACATATTGATTGCCGTCGGTCGTGCGGAACTGAATTTCCTCGCCATCAATTGTGGCCGAAGAGACCTGATCCTGTTCAACCCGCTCAACAAACTCGGAATAGCTGAGCTGTCCGCTGTTCATTTGCGAAGCACCGTCACTGAACAGGTTGAACAGCATCAGGATCATCAGGAACAGGACGACCCAGAAGGCGATATTGCGTGTATTACCCAAAGGGCTCTCCTCCGGCGGGATTCTATGCCGTGAAAATAGGGATTCACTCGCCGGGTTCAATGCCCAAGCGATTTTCGATCAGATCGACCTTATCACGAATAGGCTCGGCAGCCAGCCCATCCTGCGCAAGCAGCGCCGGGCAAAGCAGGTTCTCGCCGCGACGGATTGCGGGCAGCGCCTGCGCCTCCAGATGGCTGAGGCCCTTTGCTCGCCAATCAAACAGCACAGCATCGGCGCCAAGCGCCTGCACTTCGTCGCCTGCCTGCAATCCGCTGATCCGCCAGCGATTATCCCAGACCCCTGAAACCAGACGCCCGCGCATCGCGGCTGCGGGTTCGCGATGGATCAGCAGCTTCTCGCCCGGATCCAGCACGGCTCCGTCCAGCGTGACGCGACGATTCGCCGCCCACTCAGACAGCGCATGATCCGTGCCAGACCGCCGGGGCGGATAGTCGGCGCCCGTCACAAAGCCCACAGCGATCAGAATCAGCCGACGGCGTTGTTCCGCCGGCAATCCCGCAACCAACTCACGATCAAGCAGGACAGAGCCCATGCGCAGTTCAGCACCCTCAAGCACCGGCAGCAATGCCTGGTTCAACGCATCCCGCGCGCCGGCCAAATGTTGCGCCGATCGGGCAAGCGTGGCCGGATCAATCCCCAGTTCTGTCATCAACCGGCGGACACGGACCCGCTCGAACCGGGGGTTCTCATTCGTCGGATCGTCGGTCCATTCCGCGCCGATTTGCCGCAGCCAATCGCGAAGTTCCGCCCGACCGCAATCCAGCATTGGTCGCAGCCACAACATATCATCCGCCCGGCGTCGCGCCGCCATCGCGGCAAGACCATCCAATCCCGCACCTCTGGTCAGGCGCATCAGCAATGTTTCCGCCTGATCGTCCTGCGTGTGACCAAGGGCGACGGCATCCAGCCCATTTTTCCGCGCCCAGTCCGAAAGCAGGCGTTGGCGCGCGCGTCGGGCCCTATCCATCAGGTTGCCCTGACCTGATCCATCCCAACGGAGAATTGCATGTTCCAGCCCAAGCGCTTTCGCCGCAGCAGCAGCCCCTTCGGCCTCTGCTGCCGACCCTTCGCGCAAGCCATGATCGACCGTCGCAGCAGCGGCCCTTAGACCCCGCTCACGCGCCCAACGGGCAACAACATGCATGAGAGCAACCGAATCGCCGCCACCGGAAAGCGCAACGCCAAGGCCTGCCACGCCACCGCCCAGCCGGTCGAGACTGGACAGAACCCGTTCCTCTATCGTTTTGCCGTCAGTTTGCAACTTCCTGCTCCGCCACCTGCGGGCAGGCGGAGTCCGCGCTCAGGCTGGCTGCGTCAGCGGCTTCTGGCGAATTGGGAAAGCGTCGCGCCAGTTCGGCCAGATGGGGACAGGCATCGGCGGGTGTATTCAGCGCGATCATAGCGCGAGACAAAGCCAGCAAGCTGGCAGCGGCACGGGGACCATCAGGGGCCGCCGCGAAGGTCGTCAACCAAGCTTCAGCCGCCGGCTCGACCTGTCCGTTTGCCTCTAATGCGATACCCTTCAGATAAAGGGCTTCTGCGGTCAGCGGACCACCTGCATGAGAGCCTGTCAGATGGTCAAGCTCTTCAATTGCCTTTTGCCATTCCCCGGCCTCAACGGCGCGGCGGGCCGATGCGAATTCGCGCGCTTCCTCTTCCGTTGGCGGCGCTGTGCCCGCCACGGGATCTTCCATCGGCGGAAGCGTTTGCGCACTTATGTCAGATGGCCGCTCGACCACGCCCGATATATCCGCGGGCATCGCACCGCCACCCTGCCTGCCCAGTTCGGCGGTCATAAGCGCACCAAGGTCGCAATTCGGATCCATCTCACACAACCGGAATTCGATATCGCCGATACGATTGGTGCCATCTGCGACAACGCGTTTGATCCGGTTTGACAGTTGTTCCGTCTGATCGGTCAGGCGGGCAATCTGCGCTTCCATCGCATTCATGCGGTCGATCGCCGAATCGCCACCTGCAGCCTCGAAACCTGTCGCGCCTGACGCAAGAAGCTCTGCCCGCAGCGTCTGCAGATCAGAGGCAACAGCGCGCAGCGCCGCCTGCATCTCGGCCAGAGTTTCCGGAGCGACCGCGGGGCTGGCTTCGGCGTTCTCGGCTTCGACCGTGGCAACGATATCATCCGGCTGCGGCATCGCCTCCAACCCTTCGGCAAGGGCTGGATCGTCAATCACGATCCCGTCCGGGGCCGCCAGATCCTGCGCCGCCGCAGGTACCACAAGACCTGCCGACAGCGCGACGATCAGCCGAAGGCGCATCAGGCGCCTGCCTCACTTTGGCTGACAACCGTGACGGCGCGACGGTTGCGCGCAAGACACGATGCCTCGGATGCGCAGATAGACGCAGGACGCTCTTTCCCGAAGGACATGGTCTGGATGCGACCGGCCTCCACCCCTTTGGCGACCAGATATTCCCGAACCGAGGTCGCGCGACGCGCGCCAAGTGCAAGGTTAAACTCTCGCGTCCCCGGCTCATCGGCATGGCCTTCGACCGTGGCAGTCACGGTCTGGTTCTGGACCAGCCACGCTGCCTGACGTGTCAGCGTTTCACGCGCATCATCGGACAGCGTCGCCTCGGATTCGTCGAAGTAAACCGTGTTTCCAACCGCGGCGAATTGCGTATCTGCCGCAGGCGGGGCAGCCGCATCGCCCGGCAGGCGAGAGCCGGGGATGTTCACATCACCCTGATAAACTGCGGCACCGTTCGCGCCGGTGACATAGGGGTCCGTAACGGGGGCGGATGCGATCGGGGCATTGCCCGGCATGTCGCAGGCCGACAGCGCCGCTACGGCAACCATAAGGGTAAGTGTCAGGCGCATCAGTCTCTTCCTCGGCCTCGCTCAGGGCAGCAGCGGACCCCAGGCAGGATCAGACGCCGCATCATTCAGGGCTACAGGTCGCATGTTTCGCCCGGTGATGTCCACTGAATGAAGCTTCGCGCCGTCATCTTCGCCCCCCTGCCGTGTGAAGATGAGCACACGCCCATTCGGCGCCCAGCTTGGCCCGGCGGCCTGTGCCGCATCCGTCAGCATACGTTCGTCAGAGCCGTCGGCGCGCATAATCCCTATGGCAGAGCCGTCTTTTCCGTGCCGCGTGAACGCAATGCGATCACCGCGTGGCGACCATGTCGGCTCACCATAGCTGACCCCGTCCTCACCAAAAGAAATCCGTTCCGGCTCAGAGCCGTCGGCCCGCATGACATAAAGCTGGGAGCTTCCGGAACGATCACTCTCAAAGACGATCCGCTGCCCATCCGGCGACCACGAGGGCGCCGTGTCGATGGATGGACCACGTGTCAATGGTTTGGCAAAGCTGGGATTATCGACCTGCATGACCCAGATATCGGTATTTCCCGCGGTCTCACGCGAAAACGCGATCCACCTGCCATCAGGCGAATAGCGCGGCGCAAAGCTCATCGCGCGTGGGTCGGAGGTCAGCTGCGCGGTCGTGACGGTTTCCACATCGACCGACATGATCTGCGGCATGCCGCTGGCAAAGCTGGTATAAAGAACCGTCCGCCCGTCAGGGGCAAAACGGGGCGAAAGGGCAAGGTCGCTGCCTGCGGTCAGCCATTTGACGTCGGCACCGTCTGCATCCATCACACCGACGCGCTTCACGCGCTCGGTCGCGGGACCGCTTTCGCCGATAAAGGCAATGCGGCTGTCGAAATAGGGGGCCTCACCGGTGATTCGGCTGTAGATTTGATCTGCGATCTTATGGGCTGTGCGCCGCCAGCCTTCCCTGGGCGCCTCAAACTGCATCCCGTCGCCAAGCGGCTGGCCCGCGAAGATGTCGAACAGGCGAAAGCGGACGGTGATCTTTTCCTCGCTTTCGCTGACAGAGCCGGTCACAAGTGCCTCGGTATTGGCCTGCTTCCAGCCAACATAGTCCACGACCTTGTTGAAGCTGGTGCTGGGTGCATCCTCGATCTCTGCGATGGCGAATAGCCCGGTCCCGGCAAGGTCCGCCTCTACCACCGTCGCAATATCTGCAGCCAGTTCGCCTGCATTTTCCGACGCCTCGAAACGCAGCGCGATTGGCATGGGCTGCATACTGCCTTCGGTAATCTCGATCCGCAGCGGTTCATCCTGAGACAATGCCGCCGTGCCCTGTAGGCACAGAGCCGCCATCAACAAGGCCACCCAAACCTTCATTCGATCCTCTCGACCCCGGACGGCGAGAATGTCACTTCGACATCGTCCCACTCGTTGTATTTATCCGCCGGCAGTTCATACCCGCCATTCGCGCAACGCGAAACGGCACGGCGTGCGGCCTCGAACGCGCGCTCACGGTCAGGGTTGGGTTCAGGATCACCGACGATACGGAAACTGTCGCTGTCCGGTGTGCCGTCACGGTTCATGGTGAAGCCGACCACAACGCGCATTGCCGCAGCTTCCGAGGACAAAGGCGTCAGGTTCCAGCAAGTCTGGATCGCGTTGCGGAAAACATCTTTCTCGTCCGCCGTCATCGGGACAGAGGCGATTTCGACGCTTATATCGCGCTCAATTTCGGAAGGCCGGGTGGTGCCCATCGCATCGGCAAGTGCGTCGTCCAGTACATCGGGCTGGATCGCGGTCGCACCTGCTTCGTTCAGTGCGTCGGTCAGAACGTCGGAACCGCCGCCCTCGCCCTCGCCTTCAGGGGCGTTACCGTCGAACGGGCTGGGCGTTGCTTCTTCTGCGGCAAGGGCTTCGCGCTGAAGCCGCTCTTGCTCGGCCAGTTGTTCGGCAAGTGCGTCACGGCGGGCAAGCTCTGCCTCCGCATCGGCGAGCCGTTGTTCTTCTGCCCGTTCCTGAGCCTCACGCGCAAGGCGCTGCCGTTCCTGTTCGGCCTGCCGTGCTTCCTCTGCCAAACGCTCCTGCTCGGCCCGGCGGGCTTCCTCGGCAAGCCGTTCCTGCTCGGCAATGCGGGCTTCTTCGGCCAGGCGCTCTTCTTCACGGCGCGCTTGCTCTGCCAGCCGTTGTTCTTCCGCGCGGCGTGCTTCTTCGGCCAGCCGTTCCTGTTCCAGCCGCTCCTGTTCGGCTCGTTCAGCCGCCAGACGCTGTTCTTCAGCCTCCGCCTCGGCCTGCTGTCTTGCGGCTTCTTCGGCGCGCGCAGCCTCTGCCTGACGCTCTTGTTCTGCCTGCGCCTCCGCTTCAAGTCGCGCCTGCTCTTGCGCGGCCGCGGCTTCTTCGGCGGCGCGCTGCTCCTCTGCCGCCTGCGCGATGGCTGCAAGGCGCTGTTCCTCTGCGCGTTGGGCAGCGGCGGCGGCCTCTGCCTCTTGCGCCTGACGTTCGGCCAGCACGGCCTCGCGCAAACCGGCGGGACGGTCGGGCGGCGGGCGCGACGAGGAAAGGGCCAGTTCCGATACCGGCGGTGCAGTCGGTGTCGGCGTGTCGGGGCGAGAGGGCGCATCCGTCTGCGGGCCGGTCTCGGCAGAAGGGGTGCTGGGGGCGTCGTCGACCTCTGGCAGACTGGCCGGGTCAGGGGCAATCGTCGCCACATCAACCGGCGGAGTCTGATTCTCGACATCGCTCAGATCAGGCGTATCCTCCGACTGCGGCGGAGGTGCCTCAAGCGTAGACACCGTGCTATCTGGATCGGGCACATCAAGTGCCAGATCCGGCCCTTCCGGCGCAGTCGTGTCGCCCGGCATCTGCGGCTGCTCCGGCGCCTCGCCATCGGCCTGACCGACCGGGCCAGCCCCGCGCGAACGCGCCGCGAGTTCCTCGAACTCCTGCGTCGAGATGGTGGAAACATCGGTCATCTGCGGCGGTGGGTTGTCCCGCGCCGCGAACAGGGCACCGCCGATTGCGGCCCAAAGCACCAGCACCGTATGCCCGACGCCAGAGATCCAGATCCCGGCACGTTCGGCGCGGTCCCTGCCCTGCCCCTGCTGCTCAACCTCCAGCGGATCCAGCATCGGATCAGCCGTCCATCCGCGGCCCGCCGGTGTCGGTCACCAGCACGATGTCATTGAAGCCTGCCGCGTTCAGCGCACCCATGACCTGAACGACCCGGCCATAAGGGATGCCCCCATCGGCGCGAAGGAAGATCTTGCTGGACTGCCGCCCCTCGGCCATTTCACGCAGACGCGAGACAAGCTGATCCTCTTCGATAGTATCTTCCATCAGCATCAGCGGCCCCTCGGCAGGCACTGAAACAGTCAGCGGTTCCTGAGGTTCGGCAGCCACGGCATTGGCTGCGGTTTCAGGAAGTTGCAGCGGAACGCCAACGGTCAGCATCGGTGCCGCGACCATGAAAATGATCAGCAACACCAGCATCACATCGACAAAGGGCGTGACGTTGATCTCTGCCATCGGCTGGCGGCGGCTTCGGCCGCGGCGTCCGGGTTTGTTACGCGACTGGACCTGCATCGGTCAGCCCTCGTTCAACTGACGCGACAGGATGGTCGAGAACTCATCGGCGAAATTCTCGTAATTCGCACCCAGCCTATCGGCATCCGCGATGAATTTATTGTAGAAGATCACCGCCGGAATAGCGGCCAGAAGGCCAAGCGCCGTCGCCAGAAGCGCCTCGGCAATGCCCGGCGCGACGGTGGTAAAGGATGTATCCTGCGAAATCGCGATCTGTTCGAAGGCGGTCTTGATCCCCCAGACCGTACCGAAAAGCCCGATAAAAGGCGCCGTCGAACCGATCGTCGCCAGCAGGGAAAGCCCGCGCGTCAGCCGCGCCTCTTCACGGCCGATGGCGACGTTCATGGCCCGGTCGATACGGCTTTGCGTGCCGGGGATCATCGCACCGAGGTCATCCTGCGACTTGCGCCATTCCCCCATACCTGCGGCAAAAATCCGTTCGGCGGAACCACGCGGGTGTTCACCAACCCGGTCGTAAAGATCATCCAGCGGCTCGCCCGACCAGAAAGTGCGGTCGAACTTCGCGGCCTCTGCCCGCGCGGCACCGATCTTCAGCAGCTTCTGGATAATGATTGCCCAAGACCAGAAGGATGCGAGGATCAGCACCACCATCACGATCTTCACGATCAGCGAGGCGCGCATGAAAAGCGCGATCAGCGAAAAGTCGATTTGTTCCATGGTCTGCCCGTGACTGCCTGGCCATTTTCCGGCCTTTGCAAGGCGTTCTAGCAGATGTTAAGCGCCGCGACCAACGAAATGCCGTTCAACTTCGCATGAGTTCCGCGAGAGCAGCCGGCAGGCGGCGCGGCCGCATGTCCCCGCCAAGGCAGGCAAGGGTCACGCGAGCCGCGAAAAGCAGCGCATCCGCGCGCATCACCTTCTGCTCCAACTCGATCCGTGCCGGGGTCATACGTGTCACCTGCGTCAGGACGGTCAGCTGATCGTCAAACACGGCAGGCAACAGATAGTCAGCCTCGACCCGGCGGACGGCAAAAACCGCGCCATCCTCAACCTTAAGCCGGGTCTGGTCTATACCAAGCTCTCGGATCCACTCGGTCCGGGCGCGTTCGATGAAGCGCAGGTAATTGGCGTAATAGACGATGCCCGCCAGATCGGTGTCTTCGTAATAGACGCGAACCGGCCAGCGATGCATCAGTCGCGCGACCGGACGATTCCGGCAAATTCTGCGAAAAGCTGCGTGTTCGCGCAGACGATATTGCCCGCATCCACGACGGGCCCCTCGCCACGGATCGATTCGACAAAGCCGCCCGCTTCCTTGACCAGAACGACACCTGCGGCGACATCCCATGAATTGACGCCGCGTTCCCAATACCCGTCGAAACGGCCTGCGGCGACATAGGCCAGATCAAGCGAAGCCGCGCCAAATCGGCGCACGCCCGCGGTCAGGGGCATCAGCCGGGCCAGATCCTTCAAGGTCGCCGGCAACGTGCCACGGCCGCCAAACGGCACGCCGGTCGCAAAGACCGAGTCGATCATCTGACGGCGGCCCGACACGCGCAGGCGTTGCCCGTTCATCCAGGCGCCCCCGCCTTTTTCAGCACTGTACAGTTCGTCCTTCGCGGCATCGAAGATCACACCGGCGACGATCTCTCCCTTGTGCTCCAATGCAATGGAAACGGCCCAATGCGGCAGGCCATGCAGAAAGTTCGTCGTTCCATCCAGCGGATCGACGATCCAGCGACGGGTCGGGTCCTCGCCATCCTCGGCACCGGTTTCCTCACCCACCCAGCCATAGTTGGGACGCGCACCGCGCAATTCTTCCTTGATGATCCGCTCGGCCTCCTTGTCGGCGCGGCTGACGAAGTCGCCCGCACCTTTCACAGAGACCTGAAGGTTCTCGACCTCGCGGAAATCTTTCACAAGGCTGCGTCCGGCTTTGCGGGCTGCCTTGATCATCACGTTCATATTGGCGCTTGGCATCGCGGCGCTCCTGCATTCGTCGGCTGTCGGCTTTGCCAGCCGTTTAGGGGGATTGTTGCATAAAGGGAAGCCATTGCGTGATCTTGACCCTTAACCACGCCGCGAGGCGTGGCTAACCGCCGACCCGCCCGCCGCGAACGCCATCGGCGCGCGCCAGTCGCAGCACGTGCTGCATATAGGGCTGGGCAAGATCTGGTTCGCGCACGGCGGCATAGGCACGACGGCGCACCCCCTTTTCTGTCAGCCGCACGAGTGCCAGTTCCGGGTTAGAGGCGTGGCGACGCAGCACCCAGTCCGGCATCACCGCGACGCCGCGCCCTGCCGCAACCAGCATCAAGGTGACATCGGTCAGCTCGACCTGCCTGACATGATATGGCTCTATCCCGGCGGGGGTCAGGAATTCGGAGAACACATCCAGCCGCTCTCGATCCATCGGATAGACGATCAGGTTTTCGGTGGACAGATCCTGCGGCACGGCAAAGCCCTTTGCGGCCAGCGGATGCCCTGCCGGGACAACCAGCGTAGGCGCATATTCGAAAAGCGGTTCGAAATGGATACCCGGCAAATCCTCCGGATCCATCGAAATGACCAGATCTACTTCTTCGCGCTGAAGGGCCGGCAGCGCGGTAAAGGCCAGCCGCTGGCGGATATCCAGGTCGACCTCTGGAAATGTCCGGCGGAACTGATCAAGCACCGGCAGCAGCCAGTCAAAGCAGGCGTGGCATTCCAACGCGATATGAAGCTGACCGACGCGCCCCGCCTCTACCCCCTTCAGCTCTGATTCGGCGGCCTCGATCAGCGGCAGAACCTGCTCTGCCAGGCGCAGCAGGCGCATACCGGCGGCCGACAGCCGCATCGGCCTTGCGCGGCGGACAAACAGTTCGACCCCGACCTGATCCTCCAACGCTTTGACCTGATGCGACAGCGCCGACTGCGTGATGTTCAAAACCTCAGCCGCGCGGGCAAGGCCGCCCTGTTCATGAATCGCGCGAACTGTGCGAAGATGGCGAAGCTCTAGATGCATGGCCCTCATGATGATCATGCGGAATATGAATTTGTCTCACGCCGCCAAGTCTGACACAAGTGCGCGATTGAAAGGAATCTGCAATGTCCACGCCTGCCGTCAGTTTTGAGTTCTTCCCGCCGCGCAATCTGGATGCGTCTTTCCGGCTTTGGGATACGGCGCGTGCGCTTGCACCGCTTGGCCCGGAGTTCGTATCTGTGACCTATGGCGCAGGCGGCACGACCCGCCAGCTGACGCATGAGGCGGTGACGGCGCTGTCCAACCATTACAACCTTAACGTCGCGGCGCATCTGACCTGCGTTGACGCCAGCCGCGACGAAACCATGCAGATCGTTGACGAATACGCAAAAGCCGGCGTGAAAGAGATCGTGGCCCTGCGCGGCGATGCGCCCAAGGGTCAGGCCGAATGGGCCGCCCATCCCGAAGGGTTTGCATCCTCGGTCGAACTGATCGAGGCGATTGCGAAGCGCGGCGACATGAAGATCCGCGTCGGCGCCTATCCAGAGCCACACCCGGACTCAAACGGCTCTTCCGCAGCGGATGTGGCCTTTCTGAAACGCAAGGTCGATGCGGGCGCAACCTCCGCGATCACCCAGTTTTTCTTCGATGCGGGAACGTTCTTCCGCTTCCGCGACGCATGCGTGGCCGCCGGTATCGACGTGCCGATCCTGCCGGGTATCCTGCCCATTCAAAGCTGGGCCGGCGCGCGCAAATTCGCGGCACTTTGCGGCACGAATGTTCCTGACTGGGCCATCGACGCCTTCGACGCGGCAGGCAAAGAGGGCGAGGCGAAGCTGGCAGAGGAAATCTGCGTCAAGCTGTGCAACGACCTGCGGAGCGGCGGTGTAGAGCATCTGCATTTCTACACGCTGAACAAACCAGAGCTGACCCTGGCTGTCTGCCACGAACTCGGCCTGCGAGAGGACGGCCTTGCTGCCTGACCCTGCCGTCCGGATCTAATGGTAGCTTTGGTCGGCGCGGCGCAATCGGCGTTGGCGGCGGCGGGTCATTCTGAAGATCCCGGCATCGGCGGAATCATTGGCCAGATGCCCCGCCAATATGGCCGGGCCGTCATAGGGGCGGGCTACGCTGGAATGCAGCGCCTCACTGATATCAATGCCTGCAACGCGCGGCGTCCGGGCGAGAAATGCCTTGCCCCATCCGCGCCAGTTCCCGACCGAGGGGGCGGCGGGGTCACACACAAAACGTGACCTCCAATCATCTGGCAAGGGCAGGCCCGCCGCCTGAGCCTGTTCAAGCATCCAGACCAGCGGGATATTAGACAGGGGGCGCGCGGTTTCCTCGCCCAGAAGCTGGCCGCCAATATCGGCATGAACACCGTTGAACCACATCTGCGAAATCGCGCCTGGTTCGCGTCCATCGCTGTCCCACAGAATCGGCTGAAAGGCGGCACGGGTTTCATTCAGCGCCAGTGCCTGTGCGCCGCGCCGGACGTCCAGCCCAAGGTGCTGATCGTGAAACCGGAAGCGCGGTTCGGTCAGCACCCACAGCACCGGAAGCCTGATGCCAAGCGCCATGACGGTATCGAATGCGCCCAGAAATTCGATCGGCACACGCTCGTGGCAAAGCCGCGCGCGGAGTTCCAACAAACGTTCGGCCTCGGCCTCATCACGATAGGCGCGCCAGATCTGCTGGATGTTCCGTTCGGTCGCGTTTTCCGGCCTGAGCAGCCCCACCCTTTCGATCATCGCGGCAAGGGAGCGTATCGCGAAGGCACCGCGCGAATAGCCTAGCAGGAACACCCTGTCGCCGGGGCGGTAAGCGGTGGCGAGCCAGCCATAGGCATCGCGAATGCGCCCGCCCAATCCGTGGCCCATCACCACACCCAACAAGCTGCCCCACGCCTCCCATTGCTGGCCGGCGGCATAGCGGACGCGCAGGTCTACGCCGCGCTGCGGGCGCAGCAGACGATAGATGCGGCCGATGTTGGAGGACCGCCCCTCCATCAGCGAGGCGAAGGTGCCATCAACCAGCACGACATGGGTAACAGACGGGCGACTCATGTCACCAGCCTAACACCAAATCCGGTTTTGCAAATCACTCCGCAGGCACCGAAAGGCCGCGACAGGGCGTATTATCTCTGTATGGAATCCGTAGATATGCTGTATATAATCCGTATATACAGCGCGGAGCCGACGAGGCGCGGCGCGGGATCAGTCCAGCCGCAGCGCGGTGGCACGCATCAGATCCCCGAAACCGTTGAAGCGCGTGTTCGTCACGACCGAATAGGCACCGGCACCGTTGAAGACGATATAGTCGTCCTCTTGCACATCGGCTGCCATCAGCAACTCGCCCGGCAGACGGTCGACCGAGTCACAGGTCGGGCCGAAAATGACGCGCCCGGATTCTTCGCCCTCGCGCTTCTTGCCGTCGGGTGAATATACATCCACCCGGTCGAGATTGCCGACCACCGGCAACTCTGCCAGCCCGCCATAGACGCCATCATTCAGGAACACGGCTTGACCATCGCGGACTGCCTTGACCCGCGTGATCAGCGAAAACGCATCTGCGCAGAGGCCGCGACCGGGTTCGCAGACAAGCTGGGGCACGGCATCGCCAAACACCTCTGCCGCAGTTGCGCCGATCAGGTCGAAGATCGCTTCCAGATCTGGCTCTACCCCATAAACACGATGCGACGGAAAGCCACCGCCGACATTCAGGCGCCTGGCCTGCACGCCAGCCATGTCGCAGATGTCGCGCGCGGTGCGGACATATTGTTCCCAGGCGCCGGGATCCGTGCATTGGGTGCCGGGATGGAAGGTCAGCGAGGGTATGAAACCTGCCTCTGCCACGCGCTTCAGAAGATCGGCGGCCAGTGCCGGTGTCGCCCCGAATTTGGAGCCGAAATCATAGATTGCGCCGGCCACCGGCAGCTTGAAGCGCGGCGAGATTTCGCAATCCTCGGCCGGCACCATCTCTATCAGCTTTTCAAGCTCTGACGCGCTGTCAACGGACCATGCCTTGATCCCGGCATCTACTGCCGCGCTGATTTCTGCCCGTGCACGAACAGGGTTGTGGTAATGGCGCGCAGCACCGGGGGCGAGCCGTCCTATCAGTTCGATTTCGGCAGGGGAGGCCACATCGAAGCCCTTGATGCC
Organism: Paracoccus albus; assembly: GCF_027913035.1. Taxonomy (NCBI): domain Bacteria; kingdom Pseudomonadati; phylum Pseudomonadota; class Alphaproteobacteria; order Rhodobacterales; family Paracoccaceae; genus Paracoccus; species Paracoccus albus. The sequence goes on along the minus strand of NZ_CP115775.1, from coordinate 3,282,087 downwards.
TGCGGAAAACAGATTCTCGACGACGGCCTCATCCGGGTTTGATTTCACGGCATAGGTGACCAGTCCGGGAAAGCCTTTGATGAAGCGTTTGGCCGTGTCCTGCAGGACGGTCGGCGCAAAAACCATGACCGGGTTTTCCGGTTTCGTTTCGCGGATGATTTCTGCGGGGTTCTGCCAGACGGTCTTCTGCTGTGTCATCGCACCTTCCATGATCGCGGGTGACAAGGGCCTTGCGGCGTGTGTCGCCAGATAAAGCATCCTCGCCTGCGTTTCAAATGAGAACACCCCGGACAAGCCGGGGTGCTGCAAGATTTTTTGAGCGTGACGGATCAGTCGTCGTCGCGGATTTCTTCGGCAGTCTCTTCACGCTGTTCAAGCGCTTCCTGACCAAGAGCCGAGACCACTGCGATACGATCTTCGGTAATGACAAAGCTCATCTCGGAAGGCTCGATCATGACTTCCTTTTCACCAAGGCCAAGGAAGCCGCCGACTTCGGCAATGGCGCCGACGATGTCACCGTCGCCGTTCAGCACGAGGTCTTCGATCTCACCGATCTTTTCCCAATCGGCGTCGATTTCGCTGTAACGCTCACCGTCGCTCCATGTGGTGGTGCCGGTCACGTCAACAGAATAGATGTCGACACCTTCCAGAGCGGAGGCACGCAGAAGGCCGGTCTGCATGGCATCGCCCGGATCCGAGGCAGCTGCGTCAGCAGCGGTGGCGTTGGCAGCAGCAGTCGGGGCAGCGGCGTCTGCCGGGGCTTCTGCGTCGGCAGGGGCTTCGGTCGTTGCGGTCTGTGCAAAAGCTGCGCCGCCGAGCGACAGGATCATTGCGGTGGTCAGATAAAGATTTTTCATGGGTCTAATCCTCTCCATGTTTGGACCGGCATAACGGCACGGGGTGCGAAATCGTTGCATCGGCAGGGGCAAAAACAGGGCGGGATTAGTAAAGATCAAGGAAGGGAACTTTCCGGTATATCTGCACAGGCAGAGGGCGAGCGTCCGGCCGCGGGGGGACGCCTGCAACGGACGTGCGGCGCGCTTTATCGTTCCTTCCCGCAGAAGGACCGTGCAGCGTGAAACGGCACCGAAGCGTCCGCCCGTGGGGGCGGCCGGACGCTCGCCCGGCGGGGCTGCGCCCCTTTTTCCGGGCGGTGTGCCCTAGCTGCCCTCAAACGCCCGTCTGATCGCCTCGCCATCCAGCTTCGTCATGGTCAGCATCCTGGCAGCAGCGCGACCCGCGGCCTCGCGGTCATCGGCGGCCATAAGATCCATCATACCCGGCGGGATGATCTGCCAGTTCAGCCCCCAGCGGTCCTGCACCCAGCCGCATTCCATCGTCTGCCCGCCTTCGGACAGGGCGTCCCACAGGCGGTCTACCTCTGCCTGACTGTCGCATTCGATCATCAGCGACAGGGCGAGGTTGAACTTATCCGGGCCGGGGGCAGAGAACGCATAAAGCGGCGTTCCGGCGACGGTGAATTCGACGGTCTTGACGCTGCCGGCCTTCCCGCCCGGACTGTCGGCATTCTGATCCGATATGCGTTGGATGCGACTGTCGGGGATGGTGGCGGCATAGAATTCTGCTGCTGCGATGGCGTCCTGATGATACCAGAGGCAAGGGGTGAGACGGGTCATGTCTGAGGCTCCAATCTGAAAAGGTCGATGAAGATCTGTGCGGCGGCGAGATCGCCGGTTGCACTGGCGAAACCCTTGGCGATCATCGCTGTCAGGGGGGCTGCGCCGTAGACGGTGAAGGCCAGCGTGTTGCCATCGCCCTTCAAGGTGAATGGCGCGTCAGGGGTGTTGACGGCTTTGGTGATGAGGCGACCGTCGGCGACCTGCATCTCGAAGGCTTCCGATCCGAAATCGAAGCCGGCCTTTGCCGTGATACCGCTTGCCCGGTCGCTCATCAGGTTCACGCCCATCGAGATCATAAGCGCCGAGGGGCTGATGAAGCGCGTCGGATCGTGGCCGGGTGCGATCAGGGCCCAGCGGCAAAGAGCCTCCAGCACCGGCAGCAATTCCCGACCAAGGTCGGTCAGCGCATAGATGCCGAGCTTTTCGTCATGCGTGATCACGCCAACGTCACGAAGCTGTGCCAAGCGTTGGGTCAGTACCGAGGCCGTAATGCCGGGCAGTCCCGCGCGGATCATCTGGAAGCGTTTGGGTGCGAACATCAGTTCACGCACCACCAGCAACGCCCAGCGATCCCCGATCAGATTCAGCGCATGGGACGCAAGGCAGCCTTCGTCATAGCGCAGTTTTTTGCCGTCTTTACTCATTTTTAAATACTATCAGTTGTTTTTTAATACTGCAAGTGGCATGATGCGATTCGAAACGGGACATTTGGGGAGTTTCGCAATGACGTATTACACCGGAATGGTTGCAGCGGTGCCCACGGCAAACAAGCAGGCATATATCGATCATGCAAAGGATGCCTGGCCGCTGTTCAAGAAGTATGGCGCGGTCAGGACGGTTGAGACCTGGGGCGTCGATACGCCCAAGGGCAAGGTCACGGATTTTCAGGGCGCTGTTCAGGCGAAGGATGATGAGAGCATCGTTTTCACCTGGATCGAATGGCCGGATCGTGCTGCCGCCGACAAGGCATGGCAGACGATGGAAAGCGATCCTGAGATGGCCGCGATGGGTGACATGCCCTTTGACGGCAGCCGTATGATATTCGGCGGGTTCGAGCCTTTGATGTCGGTCGGGCAGGTCGATGGTGCGGATTTCTATCAGGGCTTCCTGCTCGCGGCGCCGGAAAAGAACAAGGACGCCTATGAAAAGATGGCCCATGATGCCTGGGGCATGTTCGAGAAATATGGCTGTCTGGGCATGGCGGAAAACTGGGGCGTCGATGTGCCGCGCGGCAAGCAGACGGATTTCTACCGCGCCACCAAGGCCGAGGATGGCGAGGCCGTGCTGTTCAGCTGGACCGCATGGCCCGACCGCGCGACCTGCGACGAGGCGGCCAAGAAGATGGAAGCCGAGATGGAGGGCGTCGAGATGCCCGAAATGCCCTTTGACGGCAAGCGCATGATGTGGGGCAGCTTCGAAACCATCTTCGATTCGGGAAAGGGCTGAGCCATGAGCTTTACACCTTATCTGTCCTTTCAGGGCGAAGCCGCCGATGCGTTCGCCTTTTACGGCGAGCTTTTCGGGGCCACCCCGGTCCTGAACCGCTTTTCAGAAATCCCGCCGGGCGGCGATATGCCGCCGCTGCCGGACGAACAGCAGAACTGGGTCATGCATGCGCAACTGATGCTGGATGACGGCGCGATGCTGATGGGCGCGGATATGCCTCCGCAATTCGGCGGGCAGAAACAGGCGGGTGTGTCCGTCGCGATCTGGCGGGATGATGCGAATGACGCCCGGACGCTGTTCGACAAGCTGGCCGAGGGCGGCGCGGTGACGATGCCGTTCTCCAAGACGTTCTTTTCGGAAGGCTTCGGCATGTGCCGGGACAGGTTCGGAACCTCTTGGATGGTCATGACCGGCGATCCGGCTCTGGCCTGACGTGCAAGGCCCGTCTCTGCGCATGTGGGGGCGGGTTACCAAAGCCAACCCGAACGAGCATATGAGCGAGGGACTGAGATGCCGGACGATAAGCTGACCATCTATACCTATGACTGGCTACCCGAATTTCCGCGTGGTTTCGTGCGCGACCTGCGTGTGCGGTGGGCGGCAGAGGAACTCGGCCGCGCATATGAAATCGCGACTGTGCCGGTCCATCCCAAATCCGATGCGCATAAGGCAAAGCAGCCCTTCGCGCAGGTGCCGATGATCGAGGATGGCGAGGTCTCGCTGTTCGAAACCGGCGCGATCGTGCTGCATCTGGCAGAGGGCTCTGCCCTGCTGCCCGAGGGTAAGCGGGCCGAGGTCACGCAATGGGTGATCGCGGCGCTGAACAGTCTGGAGCCTCAGATCGCGAACTGGATGACCAGCCAGTTGTCGAAGAAGATGCCGGAGATATTCGGGCCGCCTGCCTCGGAGGAATTGGAGGCGCAGTTTCTGAAATCCATGAACGGGCGGCTTGCAGCTTTGGAAAAGCTGATGGCGGATCGTGAGTGGATCGTCGGCGATTTCAGCGCCGCCGATATTATCCTTGTCGATGTGCTGCGACAGGGCGGCGAGGCGACGAAGGATTATCCTGCGCTGACGGCCTATATCGCGCGCGCGACGGCGCGGCCTGCCTTCAAGCGCGCGATGGACGATCATATGGCGCATTGGACCGCCGCCGATGCCGCAAAAGCAGCGCAATCCGGTTAAGTATTCACGAGGAGAGACGAGATGAGCTATCACGGAAACCCATGCTGGTATGAGTTGACGACGACGCAGGGCAAACTGGCCGATGCGGGCGCGTTCTATGCCAAGGTGCTGGGCTGGAATGTTGCCGATTCGGGTATGGAGGGGTTTGAGTATCACCTTGCGAAATCGGATGGGGATGTCGTTGCCGGTCTGATGAACATGCCCGACGATGTCTCGGGTATGCCGCCCTGCTGGATGGTTTATTTCGCCGTCGATGACATTGATCAGTTCGTGACCGATGCCACCAAGGCCGGGGCGCAGGTTCATCACGACGTCACCGAAATTCCCGGCACGGGCCGGTTCGCGATCTTCGCTGATCCTCAGGGTGCGGCATTTGGCGTGCTGGAGCCGGCACCTATGACTCCATCCGCCGAGGGGCAGGCTTTTGATCAGCAAAAAGCCGGTCACGGCAACTGGCACGAATTGATGAGCGGCGACCCCGAGGCTGGCTTTACCTTCTATTCCGGCCTGTTCGGATGGACCAAGGGTGATGCCATGGATATGGGCGAGATGGGCACATATCAGCTTTTCCGCCGTGACGGGAAAGACATTGGCGGCATGATGGGTCTGGGCGAGTCCCCCGTTCCCTTCTGGCTGCCCTATTTCGGCGTGGATGGGAGCGTCGCCGCCAAGGTGGATGAGATCAAGGCGGCAGGCGGCAACGTGCTGCACGGCCCCATTGAGGTCCCCGGCCCGGCCTATATCGCCGTAGCACAAGACCCTCAGGGCGCGGCATTCGCCGTGGTCGGGCCAGAGAAGTAACCGGCGCAACTGCCGCGCGTCCTGAGATAGCGGGCCGCGCGGCATCACCAGTACCAACCCGCCGTTCCAGCCACGCCCGCGGGGCGGGGGCCGGGACCATGATGCCACAACGCAGCGAGGATAAGATGGAACAAGCCACACTGAAGCCCGCGAAGGAACTGGCCGAAACTTACCGCAAGCGGCCTCTGCCGGGCGAAAGCGCGGCCTATACGCAGGCCCGAACCGAACTGCTGCAAGCCGAGATAGAGGCGCGCCGGGTGATAACAAGGCTGGCGGAACAGCGGCAGGCGCTGCCGCAGGGGCCGCTGGTGCAAAAGGATTACCGTTTCCGTGACGCGAGCGGCAAGGAGGTCGGGCTGATCGATCTGTTCGGGGATCATGACACGCTGATCACCTATTTCTGGATGTACGGTCCGGAGCGCGAGCGCCCCTGCCCGATGTGCACCAACTGGCTGGGCGGGGTGAACGGCAACGCCGCCGATGTGAAGCAACGCGCGGCGTTCAAGATACTCGGCCGCAGCCCGGTGGCGCGTCAGCAGGCTTTTGGCGCCGAACGCGGCTGGCGCGATCTGGATTTCGTGCAGACCGTGGGCGACGACTATGCCCGGGACCACGAGGGGCTGGATGATGAGGGGTACGAATACCCGATCTTCGCCGTCTACCGCCGCGATGGTGATAAGGTCTGCTATTTCCTTGTCGGCGAGATGCCGTCCGAGGCCGCCGATCCGGGGCAGGACCCGCGCGGGGCGGTGGACATCGCGCCCTTGTGGAACCTGCTGGACATGACGCCAGAGGGGCGCGGCACGGATTGGTATCCGAAGCTGAGCTATTGAGGGGAAATATCATGAGCGATCAGAGCGATATTCGCGCCTTGCTGGACCGGCAGGCCAGCGACATGGCGGCAGGTGATGCGCAGGCGGTGATGACAGGATTCAGCGAAAGGCCGGTGCTGTTCGATCTGCCGCCGCCCATGCAGGTCGATGCCGATGCGGCGGGGCTGCAGGAATGGATCGACGGCTGGGACAGGCCGCCCGTCGTGACCTACCGCGATCTGGAGGTAGAGGTCGCGGGCGATCTGGCGGTGGCATGGGGCTTTGTCCATACCGCCGTGCGCCGCGGCGGGGAGGATGGCGGATACTGGACCCGCTGCACATGGGCCTTCCGGCGCGGGCCGGATGGCTGGCGGATCACACATAACCACACCTCGGTTCCGTTCTACATGGACGATAACCAACGCGCTGCCCTGGATCTGGAACCGGGCACAGGTGCGGCAAAAATCTCGGAGGGTTGAAGATGAAAAAAGTATTTTCACTGATGGCCGCGATTTCCTTACCGGCGATGGCAGGGGCAGAGACAGTCACTGTCGAAGGTCACGATGTCTATTACGAAGTTCACGGCGAAATTTCGGCGGATCAGCCGCCCATCCTGCTGCTGCATGGCGGGGCGATGAACATCACCTCGACCTTTGCCGGAATGATCCCGACCTTGTCAGAGGATCGCGCTGTCATCGGCGTCGAACAGCAGGGGCATGGCCATACGCCGGTTCATGACGGCGAATTCACGCTGGAGACGATGCGCACCGATACGCTGGCGGTTCTGGATGAATTGGGGGTCGAGCAGGCCCATGTCATCGGCTTCTCGATGGGCGGGATGCTGGGGCTGGAATTGGCGGTGAATGCGCCGGATCGGGTTGCATCTCTGACGGCGATCTCTGCCAGCCAGAACGGCGAGGGGATGCTGCCCGATCTGGTGCAGATGAACCGTGACCCTACGCACCAGCCCTCGCCCGAGGTGGCGGCGTTGATGCCAAGCGAGGCGGAATTCGCTCAGATGGCCGCCCAAGTGGCCGAAATGAATCCCGGCGGGGCCGAGGCGTTCGAGCAGATGATGGCCAAGACCTCTGCCCTGATCGCGTCAGACTGGGGCTGGACGGATGAGGAACTGGCGGCGATCCCCCTGCCCGTGCAGATCCTGCTGGGGGATAATGATTTCGTGACGCTGGATCACGCGCTGCACATGAAGGACACAATCCCCGATGCGTGGCTGGCCGTGCTGCCGCATACCGAACATATGAACATCATGTCCCGCCCGGAACTGCCTATCCTGCTGCAACGCCGGATCGAAGCGGCGGAGGAGTCCAGCGATGCCTGATACCAAAGTCGAAGGCAGCGGCGATTGCGGCAACTCCCCCAAGAACAAGCTGGCGCAGGATATTGCGGTGGGGCTGGAAACAGGCGGGCTGTCCGCCGAGCTGCTGGCCGATGATGTGGTGTGGCAAAGGGCCGACGGCAAGGAAATTGAAGGGGCCGAGGCGGTGCTTGCTGCCTTGGACCGCGTGAAAGCACCGAAACTGGTGAAGGTCGATCACGCGATTTCCCACGGCAAGGTCGGCGCGGCGAACGGGATCAGCACCGGGCGCGATGGGAAGGCAAGGGGATTCGCCCATGTGATCGGGTTCACCTCGACCAGTGCTAAGAAGGTTGCGGTGATCAGGAGTTATGAGGCGGGGTGAGAAAGTTGGCGATTGTCCAGCCTTTGGTTGTAACCAGTGAGAGCGCCGTATTTCTTTGTAGCAGGACCCATTGGCAAATTTTCAGCTTGCCCCCCATTACGGCTTGCGATGAAGAGTGACCGCCCCTTCGAATAGGGGCGGTCTGTGTCGCGCATCACGCTCCGGGCATGGCCATCTTCCGGCTTATATGCCCGGAAGCTTCGTGAAGCTCATCTTCCACAAACTCGAAACCATAGCGTTCGTAAAAAGGCCGACCGACGTGATTGTCACGAAAGACTTCAACCTTGAGCGGCCCTTTGAGAGCAAAAGCATAGTCAACAAGCGTCCTTCCATAGCCTTGCCCAATCAGCGATGGTTCAAGAAACAGTCCCCCTATTTCGTTTCCGAGAAGTGCTATGAAGCCGACGACGGTGCCGTCTTTTTCCAGCACGTATGTTTCCGCGTTGGGCAGATAAATGTCGCGCATTGCCTGATGGACCTCGGTCACAAATTCCGGCGTCAGAAAGGCATGCGCGAGGGCGTTTGATCTCTGCCAGACGAGAATCACAGGTTCGATATCGTCGGGATTATAAGGGCGGATAGAATGCTTAGTGTCTGTCATTCTCTTGTACTTTCTATCTTTGATTGAGTTGCGCGCGAACGGATTTCATTCCCAGCCGCGACACGCGGTAGGAATGCCCGTTTTGCGAATGGATGAAGCGCCGTTTACGAAGGCGCTGAAAAAGGTCGAATGTGCAGTCGGTTAGAACATGACCTTCGCGGGTGTAGCATGTGATACTGCGTATTTTGCCGTTTGCATGCCGTTCGTGGTGGATTGCCCCACCAAGAGCGAGCTCATGCAAAACACGCTGCTCGTGCTTTGAGATATTCAATTGAGTGTCTCGATTTTATGAGAGTACAGGAACAGGATCACTCAGCATCTCGCGTGAGTGTCCTTTAGCTGTCTGTTGTTCCTAAAACTTTAGAGTTCAGGAACGGGCGTTGGCCCGGGGCTCTTGCATAAAATCTCCACTGCATGAGGCCAAACGCCCCGTGCTGAACTGTCGTTAGCCGAAAATTCGAGGGTAAACAAGCGGTGCGGGCGGCCTGCACCCGAGCGTGATCGCCCTAGCCCGCTTCATTAAGTGATCAAACAGGACTGCCGAGGTTCGTGCTTCGATGCCGGTGCGGTCGCAAAAGGCCGGAAACTGACGTCGGTTGCTTGGCACTGACGGCCCGGAAAAAGCGGCGGTCTCCCTCAAACCGCCGCCACCCGCCGCTTGTTGATCGTCACGCGCCGGATGAACGCCACGATAAAAATCGCCGTCAGCACGAGGATGATCGTCGCGGCGGGGGAGCTGTCGAGGAAAAAGCTGGCATAGACGCCGCCCAACATGCCGATCAGGTTGACGATGACGGCGACGGTCAGCATCCAGCCGAAGCGGCGGACGATCAGGAAGGCTATCGCGCCGGGTGCGATCAGCAGGCCTACGGCGAGGATCAGGCCGGTGGCCGACAGCGTGGCGACGATGGTCAGTGACAGGATGGTAAGAAGCCCGTAATGCAACAGCCCGACCGGCAGGCCGGATGCCTTTGCCTGCGCGGGGTCGAAAGCGTGCAGCATAAGGTCTTTCCATTTCAGCAGCAGGCTGGCGCAGACGATCAGAGAGATCAGGCCGGCGGTGCGCAGATCGGCCGGACCGATGCCCAACATGTTTCCGAAAAGGACATGATCCAGATCGACATTCGTCTGAATCGAAACATACATCACGATGCCCAGCCCGAACATGCCAGAAAACACGACCCCCATGACGGTGTCCTGCTTGATGCGGCTGTTCTCGGACAGATAGCCGGTGGCAAGCGAGGTCAGCATCCCCGCTGCGAAAGCTCCTATGATCAGGGGCAGGCCCAGCATATAGGCCAGCACGATCCCCGGCAGGACGGCGTGGCTGACTGCATCGCCCATCAGCGCCCAGCCTTTCAGCACCAGAAAACAGGACAGCAGGGCTGTTGGCGGCGCGACCAGCAGACAGATCAGGAAGGCGTCGCGCATGAAGGGGAAGGTAAAGGGCTGAAGAAGGGTGTCGATCATGGCGCGGCCCTCAGCGCCTGAGCCGCGCGGCGGCGGGCGGCGAGCATGCCGTGTTTCGGTGCGAAGATGAAGGCGGCGAGAAAGATCAGGGTCTGAAAGACCACGATGACGCCGCCGGTCGCGCCGTTCAGGAAGAAGCTGATATAGGCGCCGATAAAGCTGGTGATGGCCCCGATGGCGACGGCGGTGACGATCAGCCGCCCGAAGCGGTCGCAAAGCAGATAGGCGGTCGCACCCGGCGTCACGACAAGGGCGATGACCAGAAACGCGCCGACCGTCTGCATGGCCGCGACGATGCATGCTGACAGGAGCGTGAAGAACAGCGCCTTCAGCATCCCGGCGCGAAGGCCAATGGACCGGGCGTGGCTTTCGTCGAAGAACACCACCATCAGATCGCGCCATTTCAGCAGCAATATGGCGATGGAGACGACACCGATGATGGCAAGCTGCCGTGTCTCTGAGGCGGATATTGTCAGGATATTGCCCATGGTGATGGTTTGCAGGTCCACGGCAATCGGGTTGACGGACACAAGGAACAGGCCAAGCCCGAAGAAAGAGGTGAATATCAGCCCGATCACCACATCAACTTTCAGCCCGGATCGTTCGGACAGGAACATCATGGCGGCTGCGGCCAGCCCGCCGGACAGAAAGGCACCAACCGCCAGAGGAAAGCCCAGCAGATAGGCGCCCGCCACACCCGGCACGACCGAATGGGACAGCGCATCGCCGATCAGCGACCAGCCTTTCAGCATCAGGAAACAGGACAGGAAGGCGCAGACCGCGCCGACAAGGGCCGCGACCGACATGGCGCTGAGCATGAAGCCATAAGTGAACGGGTCCAGAAGGATGCTCATTTCGCATCCTCACGGCGCTTCATTTCCTCGCCATAATGGACAAGCGGGCGCTCGTCATCCGAGAAGATGGTGATGCTGCGGGCGTCATCGTCGTCATGCAGATCGGTGCCGCCGAGTGTAAAGTGGCGCAGCACGCCGCCGAAGGCTTCCTCCAGGTTTTTACGGGTAAAGGTTGTCTCGGTCAGGCCATAGGCCAGCACGGTTCCCTTGACCAGCACGACACGGTCACAGAATTCCGGGACGGAGCCGAGGTTGTGGGTCGAAACGAGCATCACACGGCCTTCGTCGCGCAGTTCGCCCAGAAGGCGGATGATCTGTTCTTCTGTTTTCACATCGACGCCGGTGAACGGCTCATCCAGCAGAATGACCTGCCCGTCCTGCGCCAATGCGCGCGCCAGAAAGACGCGCTTTTTCTGGCCGCCCGACAGTTCACCGATCTGGCGGTGGCGGTAGTCCAGCATATTCACGCGGGCAAGTGCCGCCTCGACCGCCTGATGATCGGATTTGGTGGGGATGCGCAGGAAATTCATCTTTCCATAGCGGCCCATCATCACCACATCCTCGACCAGCACAGGGAAGGCCCAGTCGACTTCCTCGGACTGGGGAACATAGGCGACAAGGTTCTTGCGCAAAGCCTCTGGCACGCTCATCCCCAGAAGGCTGATGTCACCGCCCGCAAGGGGGACAAAGCCCATGATCGCCTTGAACAGCGTTGATTTGCCAGCACCGTTCACGCCGACAAGGGCTGTCACCGTGCCGCGCGGAACGGCAAAGCTGGCATGGCGCAATGCCGTCAGGCCGTTGCGATAGGTGACGGTGACGTCATCGGCGCGGATGCCATCGTCGGCGTGTTCAGCGGTCATTGCGTTGCTCCTTTTGCGCCGCCCAGACCGGCCGCGATGGTTCCGGTCGTCTTGCGCAAGAGTTCCAGATAGGACGGCACCGGGCCGTCAGATTCGGACAGGCTGTCGACATACAGCTCCCCCCCATAAGACGCGCCGGTTTCGCGGGCGATCTGGCGGGCGGGCGCGGTGTTGACGGTGCTTTCGCAAAACACTGTCGGGACGTTGTGATCGCGAACCCCGTCAATAACGGATCGGATCTGTTGCGGCGTGCCCATCCGGTCGGCATTCATCGGCCAGAGGTAAAGCTCATTCAGCCCGTAATCTTCTGCAAGATAGGAAAAGGCGCCCTCGCAGGTCACCAGCCAGCGGTGGTTTTCAGGCAATGCCCCCAGCGTTTCGCGCAATGGTGATATCGCTTCGGCAAGCTGGGCCTTATAGGCTTCGGCATTCGCACCATAAACGTCTGCGTTCTTCGGATCATGTGTGGCGAATGCGGCGGCGATATTGTCGATATAGATCATCGCGTTCGACAGGCTCATCCAGGCATGCGGGTTCGGCATTCCCTGATAGGAACCGGCCGCGACCGGAATCGGCGTGATCCCTTCGGTCAGCGTCACTGAAGGCAGGTCACCCAGATTGGACAGGAACTGTTCGAACCAGATTTCCAGATTCATACCGTTGCGCAGGATCAGGTCGGCGCCTTGAGTGCGGACGAAATCGCGCGGCGTCGGCTCATAGCTGTGAATATCCGCGCCTGCTTTCGTGATCGACACGACATCGGCGGCATCGCCTGCCACTTGCTGCGCCATATCGGCCAGAACGGTGAAGGTCGTGACCACCTTCATCCGGTCTTCTTGTGCGGCTGCCGGCCCTGCCCCAAGCACAAGACCCAACGCTACCGCTCTCTTGACTGAACTGCCCATCACTGCACCATCACCTCCTCATTGCTGTAAATGCAATTCATTCGCAATAGTCAAGTCTAAATGCAAATGGCTCGCATTTGCTTGTCAGGAGGACGAGTTCACGCTAGACCGGAACGACACAGCAAAGGGCCACGCTGATGAGCGCAGAGACGACCGATTTTGCAAAGGCCCTGCGAGAGGCCGGGCTGCGTGTCACCCAGCAGCGCATGGCGCTGATGTCTGTTCTGATGGAGGCGGCGGACCACCCCAATGCGGACGAACTGCTTTCACGCGCCAGAGGGCTGGACGATTCCATGTCGCTTGCGACCGTCTATCGGACGCTGTCAGCTTTGGAAGAGGCCGGGCTGATCCGCAAGCTGTCGCTGGAAAACGAACCCGCCCGCTACGAGATTTCGCCCGCGGCCGAGCATGACCACCTTGTCGATGTCGAAACCGGCGAGATGATCGAGCTGGCGAGCGATGAGATCAACCGGCTTCGCGCTGAACTGGCGGAACGTCTGGGCTATGAAATCGTCAGTCAGCACACGCTGATCCGTGCACGGAAGTTGCCCGACTGATCGGGTTTGTCTGGTAAGGCCGCGCGCGCGCGTCTGGTTCGTTTTCGGCCATCCGGACCAGCTTGGCGGCGGAGAAGGCGGTCCAGCGTGTCTTCAACCGACAGGGCGCTGCGCACGGCAGCTGACAGCGCATCGGCGCCCTGAAGCCCTGCCAGGGCGCGCCGATCAATGGGCTGATCCCAGACGAAGAAACGGCAATGTGGTTTCTGGAACCGCCCGGAAGATAGCCAAAACTACAGCCCTTCGCCATGGACAGGCGTGAATCCTCGCAATATCACCGGGTTGAGGACTGCACGAAGGACCCCCTCATGAACAGATACTGTATCGCCTGCCTGCTGGCCGCAGTCGCCCTTCCTGCGGCGGCAGATACGAAGGTCGGCCTGTTGCTGCCCGCATCGGGCAATTACGCAGCACTCGGTCAGGACATCGAAGACGGCTTTCGCATGGCCATTGCCGAAAGCGGGCGCAGCGATATCGAGATTGTCGAGGCCGATACCGAGGCCGACCCACAGACCGGCCTGACGATGGCGCGCAAGCTGGTTATGCAGGATGAGGCTGATGTTCTGGTGGGCGTGGTCTCCTCTGCCGTGCTGGGCGCGGTGCGCAACTTTGTGCATCAGTCACAGGTGCCGCTGATCGTCGCCAATGCGGGTAACAGCGACGCAACGGGAAAGGACTGCTCTGCCTATATCACGCGGGTCAGCTTTTCGAACGATCAGCTTAACCGGCCGATGGGCGAATGGATGGCAGCGCAGGGGATAAGCTCCGTCTACACGCTTGCCCCGGATTATGCGGCAGGCCAGCAGATGATCGGCGCCTTCTCTGCCGCGTTCGAGGCGGCGGGCGGCGATATAGTCGGAGGAGAGTTCACCCCTTTCGGCAAGACAGAAGATTTTGGCCCGTATCTGGCCAAGGCACAGGCATCGGGTGCTGAAGCACTGTATGTTTTTTACGGCGGCGCAGATGCGATCAGCTTTGTCCGGCAGTATGACAGCTTCGGCCTCGCCGAAGAGATGCCGCTTTATTCCGTCGGCTTCCTGACCGCGCCGCTTTACCTGAGAGAGCAGGGGAAGGCCGCCACTGGCGTGATCGGGGCGCTGCATTATCTTCCATCGCTGGAATCGCCGGAAAATGACACATTTGTCGCGGCCTATCAGGCGGAACATCCCGATACGCTGCCATCTGAATATGTGGTCGCAGGCTATGACGCGGGTCGCCTTCTGCTTGGAGCTCTGGAAGAAGGTGTCGAGGGACGTGAGGCATTGGCGAATGCTTTGCCCAATGTATCCTATACCGGCCCACGTGGGCCGCTGAAGATTGACCCGGCGACCAACAATATCGTGCAGAATGTCTATGTGTTCGAGACCGTCGAAGGCGACGAGGGCATGACCCACAAGCTGCTGGACACCGTCGAGGCCGTTCAGGATGCGCCCAACGGTTGCGCGATGCCGTAAATGACGACCTTCTGGATATTGCAGACGCTGAATACGCTGCAATATGCTGCGCTGCTGTTCCTGATCGCGGCCGGGCTGTCCGTCAGTTTCGGGCTGATGGGATTTGTGAACCTTGCGCATGGGGCGCTTTACATGCTCGGGGCCTTTATCGGCGTCACGTTAAGCGTGCAGGCAGGTTTCTGGGCGGCGCTGTTCCTGGCCCCTGTGACAGTCGGGGCAATCGGGCTGATCCTTTACCTGGGCCTGCTGGGCCGGGTCGCACGATTGGGGCCGATGCCGCAGGTTCTGGTCAGCTTTGGGCTGGTCTTTATCGCAACAGAGATCGTGCGCATCCTGTGGGGCGATGTTCCGTTGTCGATCGATATCCCTTCTGCGCTGCGCGGGCGGCTCGACATGCTGTCGGTCAGCTATCCGCTGTACCGTCTGTTTGTCATCGCAATTGGTGCCGTGGTTTCTTTGCTCCTGTGGCTCGGGGTGAACCGGACCGGCCTTGGTGCTGCACTGCGTGCGTCTGTTGAGAACAGGACGATGGCAAGGGCCATCGGGATTGATACAGACCGGCTGTTCCTTTGGGTCTTTACGCTTGGCGCCGCACTGGCGGGGCTTGGCGGTGTGGTTGCGGCCCCGATCACCTCTGCCAGTGCAGGCATGGCGGTCAGCGCACTTGTTCCCGCCCTGATCGTAACCGTGATCGGCGGCATGGGCAGCATTTCCGGCACGGCGGCAGGTGCGCTTGTCGTGGCCGCTATCGAGGTATTCGGCGCGGCAATCTGGCCCGCTGCCAGCTCCGTCCTGATTTACGCGGCACTCGCCGCAGCACTGATCTGGCGCCCGCAGGGCTTGTTCAAAGGCGCGGTGTCGCACTGATGTTCAGGCTGAATCCCCTTCGCCTTGCCACATTTGTGCTTCTGGTCATCTCACTGGCGCTTTACGCAGGATTTGGTGGCTTCTTCGCGCGCGAGATCGTTGCCGAAATCGCCATTCTTGCGGTGCTTGCGATTGCATTGGATGTTGCGGCCGGGTTTGGTGGCATGGTTTCACTGGCTCACGGCGCGATCATGGGCGTGGGCGCATATGTCTATGCCTTGGCGGGTCAGAACGGGATGACGCCCTGGCCCGCCGCCGCATCGGGCATCGCGGCAGCCGGGTTGACAGGTGCGCTGATCGGGGTGGTCACAGGGCGGACGCAGGGCGTCTATTTCATCATGGCGACGCTGGCCTTTGGTCAGATGATCTGGGCGCTGACGTTCAGCGCCGACTGGCTGGGTGGCGACAATGGGCTGGGGGGTATCATGCGTCCAAGCCTGCCGTTCAGCGACCTGACCGACCCGCTCAGCTTTGCGCTCTACGCTATCGCGGTGATCGTGATCGTCTTTGGCCTCGCAACCCTGTTTCTGCGCAGCGCCCTTGGCCGCACCTTCGAAGCTGTTCACGAAAACCCGCAACGCGCCGCGTCGCTCGGTTTATCTCTGATCCGCGTCAGAACCATTGGCTTTGCCGCCTCCTCGGCCCTTGCCGGGTTTGCGGGGGTGCTTGCGGCGCAGCATATGCAATTCATCTCTCCTGCAATGATGGTGTGGACCGCATCCGGAGAGGTGTTGGTCGTGTTGATCCTGGGTGGGATTGGAACGTTGGTTGGACCCGCCCTTGGCGCGACCGTCTTCGTGACGCTGAAATACTGGTCAGCCGGTTGGACGGATCATTGGCACCTGATCATCGGGGCTGTCCTGATCGCGGTGGTGCTGGCGGGTGGTCACGGCATCTATGGTCAGTTCGAACGCTGGTACAGGCATGCTTTCGGTTAAGGGGTTGCACAAGAGCTTTGGCGGCGTTGAGGTCATTCGCGACCTGACATTGTCGGTAATGCGAGGCGAACGCCTGGTCATCCTTGGTCCCAACGGCGCGGGCAAGACCACATTGTTTCGATTGATCGCAGGCGAAATAACACCCGAAGCCGGAAAGATCGTGTTGAAGGACAACGACATCACCCACGATCCGCCGCATGTCCGGGCCCGTGCAGGGCTGGGGCGCAGCTTTCAGCAAGCAACCTTGTTTGAGCGTTTTACGCTGGAAGAGAACCTGATCATTGCCGGGCTGGAGCAGCGAAGCATTGGCGGCGATCCCTTGCGCGACCCCGCGTTGCGCCGTGCGGCCCGTGACATTGCGGAACAGGTGGGATTGGTTGATCTGGAACGACCAGCCCGGGACATCGATCACGGCAATAGACGCCGGCTGGACCTTGGGCTGGCGCTTGCGGGACGCCCGGATGTGCTGCTGCTGGATGAACCGGCCTCTGGCTTCGGTCCGGGCGGGGCACGACAGATCCATGACCTTATCGCAAACCTGCCGCGGGACCTGACGATCATTGTGATCGAACATGACCTGGATCTTGCGTTCTCTGTCGCTGAACGCATTGTCGTACTGGATGCAGGCCGCATCGCATTTGACGGAGGCCCATCCGGTGCCCGCCCGGCGCTGAAAGCCATCTATGATGCTTGAGCTTTCTGGCCTCACTGCGGGATATGGCAGCACACCCGTGCTGCATGGCTTGTGCATGCTGGTTACTGACGGAAAGGTCCACGCGCTTCTGGGGCGGAACGGCGCCGGGAAGACCACGGCCTTGCGGCGCATCATGGGTATAGTGCCCGCGCAGCGCGGCAGCGTGACCTTTACCGGACAGGATATCTCGCACTGGTCGACGACGAAGATCGCGCGGGCGGGTATCGGCTATGTCCCCGAGGGGCGCGAGGTCTTTGCAACACTGTCCGTTCGCGAAAACCTGACGCTCGCCGGTCGTATCGGTTCTGGCGAGTGGAATGTGAACCGCGTCATAGCGCTGTTTCCCAATCTGGGCACGCGGCTGAATGCCCTCGCCGGCGCGCTGTCGGGCGGAGAGCAGCAGATGCTTGCAATCGGGCGGGCTCTGATGACCTCGCCCCGGTTGCTGATGCTGGATGAACCGGCGGAGGGGCTGTCGGTTCAGATGCTGCACATCTTGCGAAATGCGTTGGTTGAATTGAAATCAGCCGGAATGACTACGCTTCTGGTGGAACAGAATGTCAGCTTTGCCACTGCGATTTCGGATCGCGTGACGCTGATGTCACGCGGTCAGGTCGTATGGGATGGGGATGCCGAAGCGTTTTCGATCGCCGGAGAGCCCCGCCGTCAGTTTCTTGGGGCCTGAGCCCGGCATCGGCACGCTTGCACCGTCCTGTCGCTGAAGAATAAGGGAATTACACTTCCCCTACACGAACCCTGCACCTATATCGCGCCCCAAGCAAAGGAGTTTTCCTGATGGGTTATAGAATTGCAGTTGCCGGCGCCACGACCGATGTGGGCCGCGAAATCCTGAACATTCTGGCAGAGCGAGAGTTTCCCGCCGACGAAGTAGCAGCGCTTGGCCCGCGCCGTTCACTGGGGACCGAGATCAGCTTTGGCGACGACACGCTGAAATCCCGCGACATCGAAAGCTTCGATTTCGGCGGATATGATATCGCCCTTTTTGCAATGGATGCGGACGATGCGCGCAAATATGCGCATCTCGCAACCGATCAGGGCTGCGTCGTGATCGACGCCTCATCGGCTTTCCGCATGGACCCCGCGGTTCCTCTGATCGTGCCAGAGGTGAACCCGGCAGTGATTGAGGGCTATCGTGAACGCATGATCATCGCCAGCCCGGATGCCGCCACGGCTGAGCTGGTCGTCGCGTTGAAACCGCTGCATGATCGCGCCCGCATCCGTCGCGTCGTCGCCTCGACCTATCAGTCGGTCATGTCGGCGGGCAAGAAGGGAATGGATGAGCTGTGGAACCAGACCAAGGGCATGTATGTCCCCGGTCAGGAAGTCGAACCTTCGGTCTTTCCGCGCCAGATGGCCTTTAACGTGATCCCTCAGGTCGGGGACTTCATGGAGGACGGCAACAGCCGCGCCGAATGGCAGATCAAGGCAGAGATCAAGAAGATACTCGACCCCTCGATCCGTGTGTCGGTCACTTGCGTTCGCGTGCCTGTCTTTGTCGGCGATGCTGAATCGGTCAATGTCGAGTTCGAGGATTTTCTGGATGAGGACGAGGCGCGGGACATTCTGCGAGAGTCTCCCGGCCTGCTGGTCATCGACAAGAACGAGGACGGTGGTTACGTCACGCCGGTCGAAAGCGCCGGCGACTTCGCAACCTTTGTCAGCCGCATCCGGCAAGATGCCACGGTTGAGAACGGGCTGAACCTGTGGATCGTCTGCGACAGCCTGCGCAAAGGCTCGGCGCTGAACCTTGTTCAGATTGCTGAACTGCTGGGCCGCGACCACCTGCAAAAAGGCTGACCGAATGGCGGGCCGTCGGGTCGCTGCGTCCGGTCAGCCTGCATTCGTCTCTGTCTCCGGCTGTTCAGGTTCGGAATCTGCGTCGGTCTTTGCAAGCTGGCGCATGGCACCCCTGAACCGATCGACGGGGGCCTTGGCCAGACTGACAGCATCCTCGGACGGATTCTGCGACAGGTATTCGGCAATCAGCCGATGCCCCAGACCATAGCCTGACCACCTGCGGATCTTGCCGGTGCCGAAAAACCACTCTGCATGATCATAGCCCAGGCGCGACCACTCATTCGATGCCCGCCGTGTCAGCCCCTCTGACGGATTGACCGCATCCCACGGATCAGGCTGGCCACCCAGAACCTGCAATACAAAATGGCCGGCAAGCCCTTCGCTGACCAGAGCTTCGCCCAGTGACTTACCATAACCCGGACCGTCCCAGCGGATCAGATGATGCAATTCGTGGACCAGCGTGCGGATAAAGGGTTCGGGCGAAAAACGCTCTGGCTCCAGCGTGATCTGAATATGTCCCGGCCCCGGCGCATAGCCTCCGACCGCCCAACCCTGCACGACCTCTTCACCCGCGCGAATGACCAGATCAAAACGCGGGAGTTCGACATGCTCTTCCACCGCGGCGACGGCCTCTCTTGCGGCGGCGCGTGTTTCTGGCATGACGCTGTTCAGCGTCTTGCGGGCGTTGAGGTAGTGAATGTTCCAGACCGTCATGTCCTTTCTTTCGCAAGTTCAGGGACGTCGCGCCACCGGAAAAACATACAGGCGGTCCGATCGGCAAGACTGCGCGAAGCGAATTCAGGCAGCGTCGTTTTCACGGTCATAGCGCGCCTGCGCAGCCTCTACCGCATCAAGTTCCTGCGCAATCCAGCCGGTCAACCCTTCCATGACAGACAACAAGCCGGTGCCGATTTCGGTCAGCTCATAGCTGACTTTCGGGGGCACGCTGGGTTCAACATGACGCATAACCAGACCGTTGCGGCGGAGGCTTTTCAGCGTAGCGGAAAGTACCCGCTCGCTTATGCCGTCGACCTCATCCCGCAGCTGGTGAAAGCGCCGTGGGCCGGATTTGAGCGCCCACAGAATGAGCAGCGTCCACTTCCCCGTTGCCAACAAGAAAAGATCGCGACCAGGGCAGTCGGACCGCATGGGATCGGCGTCTTTTGAACTTACTTCCATATCCGCACCTGTCTTTCAGATCCGTTCTTACAGGGTGATTGAACTTACATTAGGTAAGCTTATAACCGAAGTTAAGGAAAGATGCGGTGCGAAGCATAAGAACCTATCTGAACATCTTTACGCCGAAGCCGGGAAAACTGGATGAACTGGAAACGTTGCAGAAGAGCGACTCGAAGCTGTTGGGGCCGATCAGCGCAAACTATGGGTGGCGCAGTAACACGATCTATCGTGCGGACAAGGCCGGCAAACTGGTGATCGTGACGCACTTTTCCGCGGATCAGACGCCGGGGGAATGGCACGAAACGAAAGAGTTCAAACGGCATCTGGCAAGGCTTGATCCCGTGCTTGACGCGGTGGAGAGCAGGGAACTGACCCGGGTTGCACAAAGCCGCGCGCCTGAGCAGCCAGTCAAACTTGGCATTGTTACAGGAAGCACGCGCGACGGACGGTTCGGCGACAGAGCCTCCGAATGGATTCTGAAAACGGCGCAGGCGCATGAAGGTTTCGACGTCTCACCAATCGACCTGCGCGATCACGATCTGCCGTTCTTTGGCTCTCCCACAACTACGGATGCGCAAAGAAAAGCGGCCACCGCGTTCGCTAAGCTGATCGAAGTGTTCGACGCCTATATTCTTACCGTCGCGGAATATAATCATGCGCCGACTGCGGTGCTGAAAAACGCACTGGATCATCTGGACGCCATGCGCAAGCCTGTCGCCTATGTGGCTTATGGCGGGGTCGGTGGCGCACGCGCCGTCGAACATTTGCGGGCCATCACGGCAGAACTGCGTATGGTTTCCGTGCGCGACGCCGTTCACATCAACTATGCCGATCTGAAGCCGGTGATGTCTGGCAATGCCGACCTGGCCGATATTCCCCATCTTGCGAGGAACGCCGACACGATGCTGGACGAACTTGCTTGGTGGGCGCGCCTGCTGCGTGACGCCGATCATCCCGGCTAAGGAACTATATCGCCCCGGCTTACCGGCCGAGGCGTCAATCAGATCTCCGGCACAAGCACTTCGCGCTTGCCGACATGGTTGGCGCTGCTGACGACGCCCTGATCTTCCATCTGTTCGACGATCCGCGCGGCCTTGTTATAGCCGATGGCCAGTTTACGCTGGATATAGCTGGTCGAGCATTTGCGGTCCTTGGCGACGATCATCACCGCCTGATCGTAAAGCTGATCGTCGCCATCCGCCGAATTGCCCAGGCCAAGCACGGCGTCGATATCGCCCGCGACCTCATCTTCGGGTCCGTCTACCACCCCGGATTTGTAGCTGGGCGGGCCGAAGGATTTCAGGTGGTTCACAACCTCTTCGACCTCTTCATCGCTGACGAAGGGGCCATGCACGCGGGTGATTTTGGAGCCGCCAGCCATATACAGCATGTCGCCCTGACCCAGAAGCTGTTCGGCCCCTTGCTCGCCCAGAATGGTGCGGCTGTCGATCTTCGATGTGACCTGGAAGGAAATTCGGGTCGGGAAGTTCGCCTTGATCGTGCCGGTGATGACATCGACCGAGGGTCGCTGCGTCGCCATAATCAGGTGGATGCCCGAGGCCCGTGCCATCTGTGCCAGACGCTGGATGCAGGCCTCGATCTCCTTGCCCGCGACCATCATCAGGTCCGCCATCTCATCGACGATGACGACGATATAAGGGAAGGTCTCGGGCTGGAACTCCTCGGTCTCGAAGATCGGCTCGCCGGTGTCTTCGTCAAAGCCGGTCTGAACGGTGCGCTTGAACATCTCGTTCTTCGCGAGCGCCTCGCGGACGCGGCCGTTATAGCCCTCGATATTGCGGACGCCCATCTTGGACATCTTGCGGTAACGCTCCTCCATCTCGGCCACGACCCATTTCAGGGCGACGACGGCCTTCTTGGGATCGGTGACGACCGGCGAGAGCAGATGCGGGATGCCGTCATAGACCGACAGTTCCAGCATCTTCGGGTCGATCATGATGAGCCGGCATTCATCCGGCGTCAGCTTGTACAGCAGCGACAGGATCATGGTGTTGATCGCCACCGACTTGCCCGACCCCGTGGTCCCCGCGATCAGCAGATGCGGCATCTTCGCAAGGTTGGACACCACCGGCCCGCCGCCGATGTCTTTCCCAAGCGCAAGCGGCAGCGGATAGGACGCATCGCCATAGGATTTCGCCGACAGGATTTCGCGCAGCAGAACCTTCTCGCGCCGCGCATTTGGCAGTTCGATCCCGATCACGGTGCGGCCCGGCACGGTGGAGACTCGCGCCGACAGCGCCGACATGGACCGCGCGATATCGTCCGACAAACCAATCACGCGGGATGCCTTCAATCCCGGCGCGGGTTCCAGTTCATACAGCGTCACGACGGGACCGGGATGCACGGCCGTTATCTGGCCCTTCACACCGTAATCGTCCAGCACAGCCTCCAGCATACGGGCGTTTTCTGCCAGTGCCTCATCCGAAAGCTGGTGGCGTTCTATCGTGCTGGCTGCGGCGAGCAGCGACAGAGGGGGGCATTCAAACGCGCTTGCGGATTCGTCGAAGCGAAGTGAAGGCTGCGCCTCGGATTTCGCCTGACGCGACGGCTGCGCGGGCCGCTTTGCCGGAACGACAACGCGTGCGGTATCGGCCCCGAAGGGATGCGGATCGGCGGGTTCTACCCCCTCATCTTCGTCTTCCATGTCCGCCAGTGCGACATCCTGCCGGTTCGCGTTCAACCGCTGCGTGACAGAGCTGAGCAGACCGCCCTCGCGCTTTGAGATCGCATCTGTGATACGCGCCGAAACCTCATCATCCGTCGGTGCCTGCGCATCATGCGCCTGCGGTTCGACCAATTCAGAGTCATTTTCCCAATCATCACCTTGCGGGCGGCGGCGGAAGAGGCCGCGCTTGGGTTGACCCGTCAGTTCGGCATCGGTTTCGCCCTGCTCGCGCCGCTCTGCCGCGCGCGCCTTCATGCCTTTCGCTGCGCCGACAGCACCGACCGCGCTGCGACCCAGCAGGCGCAGCAGCATGTCATATGCCGTCACGAGGCCCGTCACCAGCCAACGCAGCAGACGACGCGCCTCGGTCAGGTCGAAACCAAGAACGAAACCGTAGAAGGCAATCGCCCCCGCTGCCATCAGCAGTGCACCGATCTTCAGCGACGCAGCCGGCCCGAAAGGCAGCATCGTCATCAGCCCGCCCATCATCATGTCGCCAAAATGACCGCCCAGACCAAAGCTTTCCTGCCAGCCCATCGGCGGCACCAGCGACGCGCAATATACCGACCCGAGGGCGACAGCGATTGGCAGGAACACCGCGCGCATGACGCGTTCCTCGCCCTTGTGCAGCATCAGCCGCAGACCCCAGACAAGCGCACCAAGCGCCAGTCCCCAGGCGCCATAGCCGGCGATCATCATCAGCGGCGCGGCCAGATAGGCCCCGAACCGTCCCAGCAGGTTCACCGGCGGCTGATCGGTCGCGGCCAGAAAGCTGGGATCATCGGGCGACCAGCTGTACAGGATCAGCGCCAGCACAACCGACAGCACAACCATACCTGCCCCGACCAGCTCTTTCCCGCGCCTTTCAAGCGCAGCCTGCGTGTTCTGATCGAAAAGCGGATCGCGCCCTTTCGCCTGCCAGCTCGCCATTCAACTGCCCTCTTTATATATAACGTCTTTCAGGCGTCCGAGCGCCCGTTCTGTTTCTTCTTCGTCCGCAACCAGTGCGACACGAATATATCCCTGACCCGGATTCTGGCCGTCCACCTCACGCGACAGATAGGCCCCTGGCAAAACCTGAATTCCTGCCTCGCGCCAAAGCCGCGTTGCGGCTTCTTCGCCGTCTTCGACCGGCAGCCAAAGGAAAAAGCCACCCTCCGGCCCGCGATAACCCGGCACATTGCCCAAAACCCGGTCTGCCACATCATATTTGCGCTGATACAGCGCCCGGCTGGCATCCACATGCGCCTCATCTGACCAGACCGCTGTGCTGACAGCCTGCGCCGGAAGCGACAGCGGCGCACCGGAATAGCTGCGCAGACGGCGCATCTGGGCGATGTTCCCTTCACTGCCAGCGGCAAAGCCGGAACGCAGCCCCGGCAAGTTGGACCGCTTCGACAGAGAGTTGAACATGACCACCCTGTCAGCCAGCCCCATTCGGGTTGCCACAGCAAGCGCACCGGGCGGCGGGGCTTCGCGCCAGATCTCGGAATAGCATTCGTCAGAGAAAACCAGAAAATCGTGCTTATCGGCCAGAGTGATCAGCCGTTCTAGGTAATCCTCGTCCGCAACCGATCCCTGCGGGTTGGCGGGAGAGCAGATATAGGCGATGACGGTCCGGTCCAACACATCGGCACCAAGCGACGCATAGTCAGGCAAGTGTCCGGTTTCGTCGGTCGCGGGCACGAAAACCGGCTCTGCCCCGACGGCAGCGGCGGCGACGGCATAGACCTGATAGAAGGGGTTCGGCACCAGGATGACCGGTTGCTTGCCCTTCTTCTTCTCGGGCGCCAAGGCCAAGGCGGCATTGAAAAGCCCCTCTCGCGTGCCATTGAGCGTCATGATCCGGCTGGGAGAGACCTCTATCCCGTGGCGGCGACCGATCCAGCCGGAAATCGCATCCAGCAGCGCGGCAGTCCCTTCATTCGAAGGATATTTCTCAAACAAATGAATGTTTTCGGCCATAGTGGCCGCGACGAAATCAGGCATGGCATGACGGGGCTCTCCGATGGTCAGGACCATCGGTTCGCCTCCGGGTTCGATTCCCGACAAAAGCGCACGCAGACGCGGGAACGCATAATCCGGCAGGTTCGAAAACCGCTCGGGTATTGCCATGACTGCCTCTCGATCAGGGTCGTTTCGCCCCGTTATTCCTGAAGGTTACAGAAACACGGGCGCGCAGTCCAGCCAACTTAACCGGAAAGCGCTGCCTCCATGGCGCGTGCGACGCGCAAAAGCCGCAGATCATCGCCCGCTGCACACATCGCCATGATGCCGCAGGCAGGACGGACCGTCGGAAGGCTGATCGCGGGCAGACCGAACAGGTTGCCGATGCGGGTGTTGCGCAGGGTCAGGAGGTTCTCGGACGCGAAGAAATCCGCATCCGCAAGCAGCGCCTCACGATCCGGCGGCATGATCGGGGCAGAGGGCAGAATGACCGCATCAAAGCCCGCGACCGTTTCGGCCCAGATCGCGCGCAGACGATCAAGTGTCAGCCAAGCCTCGACAAATTCCGGTGCTGAGACGTCTTTCCCCGCCCGGAAACGCGCCAGGATGGGTGGATACATCGCCTCTGGCGCGTCCTCGATATGGGCGGACCAGACACCATAGCCTTCCGGCGAAAAAAGCTTACCCGAAAGTGCCATCGCCTCTGCCACGCAGGGCGGCGCAGCCCGCGTGATCGACGCCCCAGCCTGTGACAACACCTCAACCGCTTCTTCGAACGCCGCTACCGGCCCTTCCCGCGCGTCTTCGAAAGGCACGCCGTCCAGCACCAGAAGGCGCAGGCCAGAAGGCTGCGCATCGGTCAGATCGGGCGCGGACCTGCCAGCAATAGCCGCAAAAAGTTCAGCGCAGTCCTCGACATTCCGTGCGAGCGGCCCTGCAACGTCAAAGCGCGGGCAAAGCGGCACAACGCCGCGCATAGGCACCTGCCCCGGCGTCGGTTTGAACCCGACCAGGCCGTTCCAGGCCGCAGGCAACCGGATGGAGCCGCCCGTATCCGAACCGATAGTCGCCGCAGCCAGCCCAAGTGACACCGACACTGCAGAACCCGAACTCGACCCCCCCGGTGCCAGTGCCGGATCAAGCGCGTTGGGTGGCGTCGCTGTCATCGGGTTAAGTCCCAACCCGCTAAAGGCCAGTTCTGTCATATGGGTCTTGCCCAGACAGACCAGCCCCTGCGCATCGGCATTCTGAAGCACGCCGGCATCAGTGTCGGGCACCCGCCCCTTCAGAAGCGCCGATCCCGCCTCTGTCGCCGTTCCGGCCGTGTCGATATTGTCTTTCCAGCTGATCGGCACACCATCCAGCAATCCGCGCCGCAGACCGGCCTTCGCCCTGTCATGCGCCGCTATCGCCTCGGACCGGGCACGTTCCGGCGTCAGTCGGGCGAAGATCAGATTGCCATCGGGGTGACGCTCTATCGCGTCCAGGTAGGCGTCAACCAGATCCACAGGCGAAACGAGACCCGCCAGAATGCCCCGCCCCTGTTCGCTCGCCGTAGCGGTCAGCCAGTCCATCATAAAGCTCCTGCGTTTGTCATCGAACCTAATCGCCGCCGACCAGTCCGTCTATCGCTTTTGCCGCATGGACGAGCGTGCTGCCGGGCCATAGGATTGCTGCCATGAAACAGGATTTCGATGTTGTGATTGCAGGCGGCGGGCTGAACGGGCCTGCATTGGGTCTGGCCCTTGCGGATGCAGGAATGCGCGTGGCGGTCGTCGATGCGGCACCTGCGCGGGCGCGTGCGTCGGACAACTTCGACGGCAGGGCCTATGCACTGGCGCTAGCCTCGGTGCGGCTGTTGAAGGGCATCGGCTTATGGGATCAACTGGCCCCCACCGCACAACCCATCACCCGCGTTGTCGCGCGACAAGGGCGGGGCAAGGATATTTCCGATCTCGGCCTGTTCTTCGATGCCAACGAGATCGAGGAAGGCGTGCTTGGCCAGATGCTGGAGGATCGCTTCCTCTACCGCGCCCTGATCGAGGCCATGCCGCAACGCCTGACGCATATTCCCAAAACGCAGGTCATCGGACAACAGGCCGATACGGGCGGGATCGACGTCATGCTGTCGGACGGTCGCAAATTGCGGGCCAGGTTGTTGGTCGGTGCCGATGGCCGCCGGTCAGGCGTTGCCGAACGTGCCGGGATCAGTCGCACCGGCTGGAGCTATGATCAGACGGCGCTTGTCGCGGCGCTGAGCGTTGAAATCCCGCATCATGGCACCGCACATCAGGTCTTTCTTCCGACGGGCCCGCTTGCGGTTCTGCCGCTTCGGGACAACCGCGCTTCAATCGTTTGGTCGATGACAAATCCGCAAGCCCGCACCATTGCCGATCTGCCCGATGAGGCATTTCTGGAGGTGCTGGCGCCGCATATCCGCGACATTGCCGGGGAGATCACCCTTGCCGGCCCACGTTTTTCCTATCCGTTGGGCCTGACGCTGGCGAATGCCTACGTGGACGAGCGTGTCGCGCTGATTGGTGATGCGGCGCACGGTGTGCACCCGATCGCCGGTCAGGGCCTTAACCTTGGGCTCAGGGATGTTGCGGCATTGGCGGAATGTCTGGTCGATGCGGCGCGCAATGGCGAAGATATCGGCTTTGCGACAGTGCTGGACCGCTATCAGGGGTGGCGCCGTTTCGACTCGACATCGCTGGCTCTTGGCATGGACAGCGTGAATACGCTGTTCTCCAACGACAATCCGATCCTGCGGACAGCTCGTGGGCTTGGTATGGGCGCTGTGAACGCTGTGCCCGCGCTGCGTCGGCGCTTTATGCGGCAGGCCGCCGGGCTATCCACCCGACCCATGCCGCGATTGCTGGCCGGTCAGCCGCTGTAGCGATCAGTCCGCCTTGATCTGGCGCGCTTCTTCGATCAGCATGATGGGAATCCCGGCGCGGATCGGAAAGGCCAGCCCCGCAGTACTGGATACAAGTTCCTGCTTTGCAGCATCATAGCTTAGCGAAGCATGGGACACCGGACAGACGAGCGCTTCCAGCATGTGGCGGTCAAACTCGGGCTGTTTGACTGCCTTAGGTTCTTCGTCGGTCATTGCATGACCTCCTCATTTTCGCCGTGGCGAAGGTCATATTCCATCAACCCTTCCAGCAGCGCGCGCCGTTCCGGCAATGTCGCGGCCTCCAGCAGGGCCTGCTTGTCCTGAATTTCCAGCGGCAAGGCCATCGCCAGCGAATTCACCAACAGCTCCGGCTCTGCGTCGCCTGCTTCGTCCCAGTCAGTCGAAAGCTCATGCACATCCATGAAGCGTCGCATCAGGCCCAAAAAGTTGTCGCGGTTCCAGCCGGGATCATCCTCTCCTTCTTTGCCGTCCTGCTCAAACCCGGACCAGTCCACGCTTCCTGTTGCATAAGGATGAAAGCCGTCCTCAGCCCCGGTCAGCCTGAATCGCGACACCTGACCAAGCGAGATCATGTAGCGCCCGTCTTCCTGCTCTGAAAAGCCGACGATCCGCCCCGCAGAGCCGACATCAGCCAGCATTTCGCCGTTTTCGTCGATAGGCTGGATCATACCGATCAGGCGATGAGGCGTGCGCAGTGCATCCTCGACCATCTGAAGATAGCGCGGCTCGAAGATATTCAGGGGCATTCGCGTACGCGGCATCAGCACCGCGCCGGGCAAAACGAAAAGCGGTAAGGTTTCTGGCAGATCGAATTCGTGTCTGCTCATGCGAAAATCAGGCTGGACATTCGACGCCGACCCTTTTGTGCAATGGGATCAGTCGCCTTCAGCGCATCGAAAATGGTGATGAGCTGCGCCTTGGCCGCCCCATCATTCCATTCGCGGTCGCGGCGGAAAGATTCCAGCAACTGATCGACCGCCTCTTCGGTGTTGCCCGCCGCATAGAGCGCGGTCGCATAATCAAAACGCGACTGCTGATCGGTGGGATCGGCCTCTACCTTGCCGCGCAGCTCATCCAAAGGGCCCGCGCTTTCGGACTGTCGCGCCAGTTGCAACTGCGCACGCGCGGCCTCCACCGGACCGGCATTAGCAATGGCCGCAGGCACCTTTTCCAGCGTTGCCGCCGCATCATCCGCGCGGCCACCAGCCAGAAGCGCGCGGACCCAGCCGCCCCAAGCTTCTGCGTTTTCTTCTTCCTCGCCAGCGATTGCCTCGAAGGTTTCGGCGGCATCGTCAAACGCACCTTCAGCCAACATCGCCTCAGCCGCTTCCAGAGCCTCGCCCAGACCGCCGTCATCGCCAGACAGCGCTGTCAGCTTTTCGATGAACTTCTTCAGCTCGCTTTGCGACAACGCACCCTGAAACGCATCGACCGGCTGACCCTTGTAGAAGGCAAAGACCGTCGGAATGGACTGAACGCGCAACTGGCTTGCGATCATCTGGTTTTCGTCGACATTGACCTTGGCCATCACGACGCGGCCCTTGGCCTTCGTGACCTCTGCCTCCAACGCGGGGCCAAGCGTCTTGCACGGCCCACACCATGGCGCCCAGAAATCGACGATAACCGGAACCTCCATCGACTTCTCGACCACCTCGGTCATGAAGTCGGCTTCGGTCACATCCTTGATGATGTCCCCGGCGGCCGGCGCATCTGCACCGCTTCCAATCAGCATTTCAGCCATTTCAACCTCAGATTCTCGTGTTTGACGTCAATATGGGACGTCCGGCAGCGCGGTGGAAGGGGCGCTAAAGATCAAAGCTGGCAAAGACAGGCACATGATCCGACGGCTTTTCCCAGCCGCGCACCGGGCGAAGGACGCGGCTGCCATGACCGGCATTCGCAATGTCGGGTGTCGCCCAGATATGATCCAGCCTGCGCCCCCGGTCCGATGCATCCCAGTCCTTCGCGCGATAGGACCACCAGCTATACAGCAATCCTTCGGGTATATCCTTGCGCGTGATATCGACCCATTTCCCGGCATCCTGTGCCGCGCCCAGATGTTCGACCTCTATCGGCGTATGGCTGACGATCTTCAGCAACTGCTTGTGCGACCAGACGTCATCCTCGCGCGGGGCAATGTTCAGATCGCCGACCATGATGGATTTCTGCGGATTGTCCGCGTGAAAGGCATCGCGCATTTCGGTCAGGAAATCCAGCTTCTGGCCGAATTTGACGTTCACCTCGCGGTCGGGAATGTCGCCACCTGCGGGAACATAGAAATTGTGAATGGTCACACCGTTTTCCATACGCGCCGCAACGTGCCGCGCATGACCAAGCGATGCATAGTCGCGATCACCCGCATCCTCGATCGGCAGGCGCGACAGGATTGCGACACCGTTATAGCCCTTCTGCCCGCGCGCCACGATATGGTTGTATCCAAGCGCCCGGAAACCATCCAACGGTACCTTTTCGACCGGCGATTTGATCTCTTGCAGGCACAGGATATCCGGTGCCTCCTCGCGCAGCAGGCGCGTGACCAGCTCCTCACGCAGCCTGACAGAGTTGATGTTCCAAGTGGCGATGGTGAACATGGGCAGCCTTTCTGTCGGAGCGCGGAGCCTAACGACACATTCCCTAACTGTCGAGTGCGGCCAGTTTTCCCTTTGAACTTACAGACTTGGCCGCTAGAAGTGCGCCGACAAATGCGGAGCACCCATGCAAATTACGATTGACGACGCACTGGCCAGAGGCGGGGCGGGCAAGTTTCAGAAACGATTGCTGGCCATTTTCGGACTGGTCTGGGCGGCTGATGCCATGCAGGTCATTGCCGTAGGCTTCGCCGCGCCTTCGATCATGGCGACCTTCGGTCTGGAACGCGCTGTTGCCCTGCAGGTCGGAACGCTGTTCTTTCTGGGCATGTTCGTCGGTGCCTTCATGTTCGGACGTGTTGCTGACCGGATCGGCCGGCGTGGCGTGTTGCTGCTGACGGTTGCGGCCGATGCAGTCTTCGGACTCGCCTCGGTCTTTGCGCCAAGCTTTGAGTTTCTTCTGATGCTGCGCTTCCTGACAGGCGTTGCCGTCGGGGGCACATTACCCGTCGACTACGCGATGATGGCAGAGTTTCTGCCCGCAAAGAATCGCGGTCGTTGGCTGGTCATCCTTGAAGGCTTCTGGGCAGTCGGCACGATTGTGGTCGCGCTGACCGCATGGCTGGCGGCAAGTTACGGTGCCGCTGCACCCTGGCGCTGGATTTTCCTGGTTGCCGCATTGCCCGCGCTTATCGGTATATTCTTGCGGTTCTGGGTGCCGGAATCGCCCATGTACCTGCTGAAATCCGGGCAACCCGATAAGGCGCGCACAGTGGTCAATCGCGTATTGAAAGCCAATGGCGCCACACCGCTTTCGGCCGATACAGACCTGATCCTTGTCACGCCCCCAGAAGGCGCGCCGCCGTCGATCTTTGCGCCGTCCCTGATGCGGCGGACATTGGGCATCATGGCGGTCTGGTTCCTTGTGTCGCTGTCCTATTACGGCGTGTTCGTATGGGTGCCGGGCTGGCTCGCCAATGAGGGCATGGGCTGGGTGCGCGGCTATGGCTTCCTGGTGCTGCTGGCGGTCGCGCAGATCCCCGGCTATGCTCTGGCCGCCTATGGTGTCGAACGCTGGGGACGCAGACCGACGCTGATGGGTTTCCTGATCCTGTCGGCCATCGCTTGCTTCCTGTTCACCCTGTCGCTGAACCCGTCTCTGGTTGCGATCTCTCTGGTCATCATGAGCTTTGCTTTGCTGGGCTGCTGGGGTGCACTTTACGCATTCACGCCAGAGCTTTATCCGACCAATCTGCGCGGCACAGGTATGGGGACGGCCTCTGCCGTCGCCCGCCTTGGCGGTATATTCGCGCCAACCTTGCTGACTTTCGCTTTCGCGAAAGGGTTCGGCTTTGCCATCGGCGTATTCGCCGCGCTGCTTGCACTGGCGGCTTTGGCGCTGCTGCTGGTCAAAACCGAAACCCGCGATCGGGCCATCGGCTAAGACTGTACCCGGTCCGGGTGGCCGCAGCCAAGCGACCATAAGAAAAGGCCCCGGCAATTTGCCGGGGCCAGTCGAGACAGGGAGGGTGTGGCTGCATCCCCAGCCACTGGGCTTCGGGGCATCAACACCCTTAACGGTGTTCAGTTCCCGCCAGCTTTCCCCGGGGTCAGGCGATCAGCCGATATCCGCCGCTTTCCGTAACCAGCAGCCGCGCATTGGACGGATCGGGCTCGATTTTCTGGCGCAGACGATAGATATGCGTTTCCAGCGTATGTGTCGTCACACCGGCATTGTAGCCCCATACCTCATGCAGCAGAACATCGCGCGCAACGACGCCATCCTGCGCCCGGTAAAGGAACTTCAGAATATTGGTTTCCTTTTCCGTCAGCCGGATCTTGCGATCCTTTTCATCGACCAGCATCTTCATCGCCGGCTTGAACGTATAAGGCCCAAGCTGAAAGATCGCGTCCTCAGACTGTTCGTGGGTCCGCAGCTGCGCACGCAACCGCGCCAGCAGAACCGGGAATTTGAACGGCTTGGTGATATAGTCGTTCGCGCCACTGTCCAGACCAAGGATGGTATCGGCATCCGTATCGTGCCCGGTCAGCATCACAACGGGACATTTCACCCCCTGCTTGCGCAGCCGCTTGCACAACTCTCGCCCGTCGGTATCGGGCAGGCCGACATCCAGCACGACCAGATCGAATATTGCATTCTTGCATTTATCGACCGCCTCGGCGCCCGTCCCGGCTTCGAAGACATCGAAATCCTCTGTCGCGACCAGTTGCTCGGCCAATGCCTCGCGCAGATCCTCTTCGTCGTCTACCAGAAGTATTTTCTTCAGGCCTGCCATAATCTTGCCTCCAATAAGCTCGTTCGACCGCAAGCTGACTTGCACAAAGGACCGCGTCCAGCCATGTTGCAAAATCCTCACGCGCTCTTGTCGCTGGGGCGCGATATGTTTCAGTTTGTTTCAAGATGAGCCTGCTACCGACCCTCGAAGAACAGATTTTCCGCGCCCGTGCAGAGCTGCGGATGGGGCTTGCCGTTGCGGTGGGCGGATGGATTGCGGCATCCGTTGAAACACTGCGGCCCGACCGTTTGGCCGCGATGCGCGCGCTTGGACGACCCGCACTGACTATCACCTCCCGGCGCGCCGATACGCTGAAAGCGCGTGCCTATGATGGAGATCTGGCGCGGATCATCGTCCCGACAGAGGCAGACCTTGCATGGCTGCGCGCGACAGCGGACCCGGCGGCTGATCTGATGACGCCGATGAAGGGCCCGTTTCAGACACAGCGTGGCGGCGACACCCTTCCGCATCTGGCCGCGATAATGCTGGCAAAATCTGCCCGGCTTCTGCCCGCGATGCTGATGGTCAGGGCAGACCCGCCGCTCGGAATGCCGGACCTGCCGCCACGGACGGTGATCGACACGCTCACCGCCGAATCGATCCTGCACCCCGTCATTGCCGCGCGTCTGCCGCTGGAGGCATCAGAGCAATCGCGCCTGCATGTCTTTCGCCCCGAAGATGGCGGGATCGAACATTACGCCGTCGAAATCGGAGAAGCGTCGCGCCAGGGCACCCCGCTGGTGCGCCTGCATTCCGCCTGCTTCACGGGCGACGTGCTGGGCAGCCTGAAATGCGATTGCGGACCGCAGCTGCACACGGCCCTGGCAACGATGGGCGCCGCCGGTGAAGGGGTGCTCCTTTATCTTAATCAGGAAGGCCGGGGCATCGGACTTGCCAATAAGATGCGCGCCTACGCCCTGCAGAATCAGGGATTCGACACGGTAGACGCGAACCATCGCCTCGGCTTCGAAGATGACGAGCGCGACTTCCGCATCGGTGCCGCGATCCTGCGCGAGATGGGCTTCTCGCGCCTCCGCCTGATGACCAACAACCCGCGCAAAGTCGCCATGCTGCAAAGCCACGGGATCGACGTCGTCGAACGCGTGCCGCTGATCCTGCCACCGAATCGCTTCAACAAGGACTATCTG
Organism: Paracoccus albus; assembly: GCF_027913035.1. Taxonomy (NCBI): domain Bacteria; kingdom Pseudomonadati; phylum Pseudomonadota; class Alphaproteobacteria; order Rhodobacterales; family Paracoccaceae; genus Paracoccus; species Paracoccus albus. The sequence continues at coordinate 3,248,717 of NZ_CP115775.1, read as the reverse complement.
GCGATCAAAGCCGCAAAATCCGGGCATCTGCTGTGAGGAACGCTGTTCTGTTGACGCCCGGCGGGCTGCTCTATCGCGGTCGCAGAATACCCTGCAGCATCGGGCGCGGCGGGGTGACAACCGAAAAACACGAAGGCGACGGCGCGACCCCGGCAGGCATCCACCATATTGCGGAATGTTGGTACCGGCCGGACCGCCTGGCGCCCCCCGCGCCTTGGGCTAAGCCCATCGGACCCGGCGATCTGTGGTGCGACGATCCCGGACACCCGCTTTACAACAAGCACGCCCGCATCCCACTTGATGCAAGTCATGAGGATCTGCGCCGCGCCGATCCGCTTTACGACATCATCCTGACAACCGACTGGAACTGGCCCGACGCCCTTCCCGGCAAGGGCTCTGCCATCTTTCTGCACCAATGGCGCCGCCCCGGCTATGTGACCGCGGGATGCATCGCTATGTCACGCAGGCACCTTATCTGGCTGGCGGCCAACGCGTGCCCCGGAACCAGACTCATCGTGCCCTCTTCGGTGCCCAAATACCTCGGGGTCCGGGGCAGCGCCCCGGAAACGACGATCTGAATACGTCAGGACTTTTCAGAGTAATCCCGCGCGCCGAAAATCGCGCTGCCGACGCGGACATGGGTCGCACCTTCGGCGATCGCATCCTCGAAATCCGCGCTCATCCCCATCGAAAGCTGCCTCAACCCTTCGGCCTCCGCAAGCTTGCGCAGCATCCGGAAATGCCGGCGCGGGTCTTCTGATTCGGGCGGGATACACATCAGCCCACCCGGTGTCAGACCCAAAGCCCGAACCTGCTCCAGAAAGCCCCCCAATTCGTCCGGAAGGATACCCGCCTTCTGCGGCTCATCACCCGTATTGACCTGCACGAACAGATCAGGCACGCGCCCACCTGCTTCACTCGCATTGGCCAGCTTGCGGGCCAGCGACATGCGGTCCAGCGTGTGAATCACGTCAAACAGGCCGATTGCGGCCTTCGCTTTATTGGATTGCAGCGGGCCGATCATGTGCAGCTTCACGTCGCCGAAACGCTCGCGAAAGGCGGGCCATTTGGATTGCGCTTCCTGCACGTAATTTTCGCCGAAAACGCGCTGCCCCGCGGCCAATGCTGATGCGACCCGTTCGTCCGGCTGTACCTTGCTGACTGCAATCAACGTGACCGAGCCTTCGGGCCGTCCTGCCGCTGCTTCTGCTGCGCGTATACGCGCGGTGATCTGTTCAAGTCCCATGCGGCGAAAATTCCAAAAGAAAAGAGCGGGCGCAAGGCCCGCTCTTTCTGTATTCCCGTTTGATCGGATGGATTAGAACGTGAAGGCCAGACCGAAGTCAGCCAGTGTGTTGTCGTAGTTCATGTCAGCGAAGTTGGCGTCGGTATCGACGATACCGCCTTTAACAACAGCGCCACCGCCCAGATCGTAGGACGCGCCCAGACCGAAGGCACGGCCTTCGACGTTTACGTTGTCGAACTCGGTCTTGCGGTAGAATGCCGACAGGCCAACGCCGTTCGCCATTTCATAGCCGGCGCCAACACCGTACTGGGTGCTGTCCCAGTTTTCATTGTCCGAGCTGGTGTCGATGTAAGCAGCCTTGAAAGTCACGCCGCTGATCGAGGTGCCGCCCGAGATACCCCAGGATTCGGAGTCAGCAGCATTGCCCAGATCGCCGAAGACGGTGGTGATGGTGCCGTCATCCTGCTCGATGCTGAACGGGTTAACGGTGTAGTCTGACTTCTCGTAACCGATACCGAAGGTGTAGTTGCCGAGGTCGTAGCCGACGCCGAGCGACCAGGACTGGGTGTCACGCTCGTCAGCGCCGTTGCCGTAATAGCCATCCGAGAAAGAGGCATACAGGTTAGCATTACCGATGCTGTATTCATACAGCATGGAGGCGTCGCCATCGGCTTCGCTCGAGGTGCCGTAAGCAAATTCGTTCCAGTAGTCGAGGCCCGACAGACCGACTTCCGGCAGGTCGCCGACAGCTTTTTCCAGAGCGGCGTCAACGTCGCCGACGGTCAGCTTACCATAAGCGCCCGAAACCCAGACATCACCCGAGGTGGCCGAGGCGTTGTCGCCAGCGCTGGCAGCCTGGTCCGAACGCAGGTTACCGCCGAACGAGATGCCCGAGTCCGATTCGCCGGTCAGGCGGAAGCGAACGCGCAGACGGTTGATTACGTTGTAAGAGCTATCGGCGGTGTAGCTGGTATCGCTTTCATAGCGCAGACCCAGACGGCCGTCACCCCAGACAGCAACTTCGGCAGCAGCAACGCCAGCGGTCATGACGAGCGCGGTGGTCGCAAACAGAACCTTTTTCATGATGTTCCCTCTTGTCTCTCGGTGTTTACCCCCCAATGGCGCAGGTTGCCCTTGGGTATGGATAATGTGTCGCCGGTTCATGCTTCCAATGCAATTAAAAGGCCCCGTGTTTCGCGGGATTGCCTGATTTGTGGTGCACAATGGTCACACCCGCTTGAGCGGCCTGTGATTCTCCGCTTCTTAGGGAAAAGCTTGTCCGCGCTGCCCGTTCCGCGCTAATGAGCGGCAAAGCCCCGTTAAACGAGCGGGCGACACTAATATAAGGACAGTGCCATGACCCGTTTTGCCGTTCGTGCCGCCGCGACACTCGCGCTGACAATGTCAGTTGCTGCATGTGGTGGTGGCGGAATATTCGGCGGAGGCAATTCGCAGGCGCAACAACAGACCAGCACGGCTGAGCGGCGCGAATCGACAATCTGGGATCTGTTCAGCAACAACCGGGATTCCAATAAAGCTGTAGCCGTTAACAAGTATCTCTGGAACGCCAGTCTTGAAGTGTTAAACTTCCTTCCAATTCAATCCATTGATCCGTTTACAGGCGTGATCGTAACCGGCTACGGCACCCCGCCCGGCGGTGGCCGCGCCTATCGCGCGACGGTTCATATTACCGATCCTGCGCTTGATGCTCGTTCGCTGAAACTGTCGATGCAAAGCTCTGGCGGCGGGGCAGTCGCGCCCGGCACCGTTCAGGCGGTCGAAGATGCGATTCTGACCCGCGCACGTCAGCTTCGCGTCGCAGACGGCCGGTTGTAAGCCAACTAGGCACTTACTTCTTACGCGCTGCGGCGTTAAACCCTCCGGGCAATATAACGCCCGGAGTTACCATGTCCTATTCACCCGCCACCAGCGAACCGCATTGGCAGAAGGCCTGGGCCGATGCCGAAAGCTTTACGGCTGTGCGGGACGAACGGCCAAAATACTATGTGCTCGAGATGTTCCCCTATCCCTCGGGGCGCATCCATATGGGCCATGTCCGCAACTATGCGATGGGCGACGTGGTGGCGCGGTTCAAGCGCGCGCAGGGTTTTTCCGTGCTGCACCCGATGGGCTGGGACGCGTTCGGGATGCCGGCCGAAAACGCCGCAATGGAACAGGGCGGGCATCCGCGCGACTGGACCTATGGCAATATCGCGACGATGAAGGATCAGCTGAAACCGCTGGGCCTATCCATCGACTGGAACCGCGAATTCGCCACCTGTGACGACGATTACGTCGCCCGGCAACAGGCCCTTTTCCTCGATTTCCTCGACGCCGGGCTGATCACCCGCAAATCGGCGCAGGTGAACTGGGATCCGGTCGATATGACCGTGTTGGCGAATGAACAGGTGATCGACGGCAAGGGCTGGCGGTCCGGCGCGCCGGTCGAACGGAAGGAACTGACGCAATGGTTCTTCCGCATCACGGACTATGCCGAGGAATTGCTGGAAGCCATCGACGGTCTTGAGGGCTGGCCCGAAAAGGTCCGGCTCATGCAGCAGAACTGGATCGGCAAGTCGCGCGGGCTGCAATTCCGTTTCCAGACTGTGGACGCGCCCGAAGGATTCGACGAGATCGAGGTCTACACCACCCGTCCCGACACGCTGATGGGCGCGAGCTTCGTCGCGCTGTCACCCGATCATCCGATGGTTAAGCAACTGGCCGAAACGAACCCCGCTGTGGCTGATTTCGTCGACGAATGCCGCCGCATCGGCACCACTGAAGAGGCCATCGAAACCGCCCCGAAGATGGGCTTCGACACCGGGCTGACCGTCGCGCATCCCCTTGATCGGGAATGGAAACTGCCGATCTGGATCGCGAATTTCGTGCTGATGGATTACGGCACCGGGGCAATTTTCGGCAGCCCGGCCCATGATGAGCGCGACCATGAGTTCGCGACGAAATACGGCCTGCCGATTCGCGCGACATTCGGCGAGAAAGGCATGGACCTCGCCGCCGCCGATGCGATGGTGGCAAAAGCGCCCTATGCGCCGCTGAAATCCGAAACGGTCAGCTATGTGCGCGGCTTCGCGGGCCAGCCCGAACAGACCGGCGAGGATGCCGTCACTGCCGCCATCACCCATGCTGAGAAACAGGGTTATGGAGAGGGCGTCACGAAATACCGTCTCCGCGACTGGGGCATCTCGCGGCAGCGCTATTGGGGCTGCCCGATCCCGGTCGTGCATTGCGAGAAATGCGGCACCGTGCCTGAGGCAAAGGAAAACCTGCCCGTCCTGTTGCCGCTGGATGTCAGCTTCGACACACCCGGCAACCCGCTTGACCGCCACCCGACATGGCGTCAGACAACCTGCCCAAAATGCGGCGGCGCGGCCACGCGCGAGACCGACACGATGGACACATTCGTCGATTCAAGCTGGTATTACGCCCGCTTCACCTCTCCACACGCGGCGACGCCCACCGACAGGGCCGACGCCGATTACTGGATGAATGTGGACCAGTATATCGGCGGGGTCGAACATGCGATTCTGCACCTGCTCTATTCCCGCTTTTTCGCGCGCGCGATGGTCAAGACCGGCCATCTGCCCGAACACGCAAAAGAGCCCTTCGACGCATTGTTCACGCAGGGCATGGTCACGCATGAGATCTATATGACCCGCGATGACAAGGATCGCCCGGTCTACCACCTGCCCGAGGATGTAACCGACGGCAAACTTGCCGACGGCAAGGCGGTCGAAATCATCCCCTCGGCCAAAATGTCGAAATCCAAGAAAAACGTCGTGGACCCGGTCAACATTGTCGCCAATTTCGGTGCCGACACCGCACGCTGGTTCATGCTGTCCGATTCCCCGCCCGAACGCGACGTGGAATGGACCGCTGCCGGGGCGGAAGCGGCGTATAAGTTCCTGTCCCGCGTCTGGCGGCTGGCCGATGAGGCACCCGAGGGCGGCGATGATCCCGATCTGACGAAAAGCGCCCATCGCGCCATTTCCGATGTGACCAAATCCATCGAAGGCTTTGCCTTCAACAAGGCGGTGGCGAAGCTCTATGAACTCGCCAACGCCATCGGCAAATCAAAGGCAGGAGGTGAATCGCGGCGCGAGGTGCTGCGCATCCTGGCGCAGCTTCTGGCCCCGATGGTTCCTCATCTGGCCGAGGAGGTCTGGGCCAAATCCGGCGGCACCGGTATGGTTGTCGATGCAGGCTGGCCCAAAGCCGATCCGGCCCTGCTGGAGGATGACACCGTCACGCTTCCCATCCAGATCAACGGCAAGCGGCGGGCGGAAATTTCTGTTCCCAAAGCGATGCCGAAGGACGAGATAGAGGCGATTGTTATGGCAGATGAAACCGTTCAGCGTTTCCTTGACGGTGCCGCGCCTAAGAAGTTGATCGTGGTGCCGGGAAGGATCGTCAATGTCGTGGCGTAACCGCCTGACCCGCCGCGTGGCCCTGCTTGGGGCGCTAGCGGTGCTGGCCGCCTGCGCAATGACGCCAGCCTATGGCCCATCGGGCGCGGGAACCGCATTGCATGGCCGCGTTCAACTGCAAGAGCCGAACGATGTTGACGGCTTTTCGCTGAACCGTCGCCTGACGGAACGCCTCGGCCCCGAAAGTTCCGCCGCCTATGCGTTGGATTACCGGCTGACCACGGCCTCAGTCGGGCAGGGGATCACCCCGGATGATGTGACGACCCGCTATTCGCTGAACGGCACCGCTGATTTCGCGCTGACCGATATCGCCACCGGCGCGGTGGTGACGCGGGGCCGCGTCAGCAGCTTCACCAGCTATTCGGCTGTCGGCACCACAATCGCCACTTTGACGGCAGAGCGTGATGCCCATGAACGCCTGATGGTCATGCTGGCCGATCAGATCGTCACCCGGCTTCTGGCGACCGGCCCGCGTCCGCAATGATTGCGCGGGCGCCATGATCCTAAAAGGGGCAGAAATCGGCCGCTATCTGGCCAAGCCGGATCCGACACGGCCTGCCCTGCTGATCTATGGGCAGGATGCGATGCGCGTGGCCCTGAAACGGGCCGAAGCCGTTGCCGCGCTGACCGGGCCAAATGCAGATGAGGAAATGCGCCTGACCCGCATTCCCGGTGCCGACCTGCGCAAGGACGCGGCACTCGTTCTGGATGCGATAAAGGAAGTCGGCTTCTTTCCCGGCCAGCGGGTCGTTCTGGTCGAAGACACACCCGACGCCGCCGCCCCGGCCATTTCCGCCGCCCTTAAGGAATGGGCGCATGGCGATGCGGTAATTGTCGTCACGGCGGGCGCACTGGCGAAATCATCCGCCCTGCGCAAGCTGTTCGAACCTCATCAGGCCGCCGTCACCACGCCCATCTATGACGATCCGCCCGGGGAAGAAGAAATCACCCGCTGGCTGAAGGATGCAGGTCTTGGCGATGTTCCGCAGAATGCGATGCGGGACCTTCTGGCGCTGTCCCGCGCGCTCGATCCCGGTGATTTTCGCCAGACGGTCGAGAAGATCAGTCTTTACAAGCACGGCGACGAATCGCCTCTGACACCGGAAGAGATCGCATTGATGGCCCCCGCCACGATCGAAGCAGAGGTGGATGAGCTGATCGACGTGGTTGCAGAGGGCAAATCCGACGCTTTCGGCAAGCTGATGCGGCGGATCGAGGGACAGGGAATCGCGCCGGTCACGCTGTGTATCGCCGCCCTACGCCATTTCCGCGCCCTGCATATGGCAAGCGCCGATCCCGGCGGCCCGCAGGCCGGGTTGTCCCGTATGCGCCCGCCGGTTTTCGGTCCCCGCCGCGACCGCATGGCCCGACAGGCGCAAGCATGGGGAATGCGCAACCTTGAAGAGGCCGTGCATCACCTGCTGGAAACCGACCAGCAGTTGCGCAGTTCCTCTCGCGCGCCGCAGATGGCCCTGATCGAACGGGCCTTGATCCGGCTGGCGATGATGCCGCGCGGCGCAAGGTGAAGGGGGCGCTTGTTATCGGCGCCGGTCCCGCCGGGTTGATGGCAGCCGAACAGATCATCGCCGCCGGTCATCCCGTTGCCATTGCCGAAGCGATGCCGACGCCCGCGCGCAAATTTCTGATGGCGGGAAAGTCCGGGCTGAACCTGACGCGGAACGAAGGCACGGCAGAGTTCATGTCGAATCTGTCGCTTGGCTCGCCCGTCGGGCCGGATGGTTATTTTGGAACCGATACGTCGATTTTCGGGCCCAAAGACGTGATGGCATGGGCCGAAGGTTTTGGGATCAAGCTGTTCACAGGCTCCACCGGGCGCGTGTTTCCAACCGGCATGAAAGCCTCGCCACTGCTGCGGGCGTGGCTGGCCCGCCTTCGCGCGGCCGGGGCAGAGTTGCGGACTCGCTGGTCCTGGCAGGGTTTCGAAAGCGATGGACTGGCCTTTGACACGCCCGAGGGGCGGCAGGTGCTGCACCCCCAGGCAACGGTTCTGGCACTTGGCGGGGCAAGCTGGCCCAGGCTCGGCTCTGACGCGGCATGGGTGCCTTGGCTGCGGGAAAAAGGTGTCCGCATTGCTGACTTCCAACCGGCAAATATGGGCTTTCGCGTCGCGTGGTCCGGCGAAATGGCACGCTATTTCGGCCGGCCGGTCAAGGGAACGGCGCTGAGTGCCGGGGATCAGATCAGCCGCGGCGAATGGATCATCTCTCGCCAGGGGATCGAAGGCGGCGGCGTCTATGCCGTCGCGGCCGCGATCCGCGACGGGGCGCAGGCGGTGCTGGACCTCGCACCGGATCTGGACCGCCCGACCCTCTGCAAACGATTCGCCAGACCGCGCGGCAAGCTGTCACTGGGCAACTGGTTGCGCCGCATCCTTTCCGACCCGGTCAAGGTCGCGCTTCTGCTGGAATGGGGAAAGCCCTTCCCAACCGATCCCTCCGGCTGGGCAGAGCGCAGCAAATCCCTGCCGTTGCGCCATGCCGGCCCATTCGGTCTTGAACGTGCCATCTCATCCGCAGGTGGCATCCGTCTTGATTCGCTGACAACTGATCTTGAACTCCGCGCCCTGCCGGGTGTCTTCGCGGCGGGTGAAATGCTGGATTGGGAGGCCCCGACCGGCGGCTATCTGCTGACCCACAGCCTTGGCAGCGGAAGATGGGCCGGACGAGCAGCGGCTGATTATCTGGCAGCCGCGCGCTTATAAGCTGGTCGTTCGCGCATGACGTCCCAATACTTCCCCAGCCAGCAGTCTTTTATCGGAAACCGCGCGGCCTGACCCCAGCTGAGACAATGGGTCAGAATGATGTCCGGCACCGTCATCATGTCACCCATCAGGAACGGGCCAGCGCCTGCACGCTGCTTCAGTATATTCTGGCTCCGCTCAAACTCCCAGCGCAAGGTGTCCTTGATTCCGGTGACACGCAATTCCTCTGGCAGAACGAAGGTGTGGCGGGCGGCGGTCCACAGGACGGCATCATATTCGTCCAGCAAGAATTGGGTCAAACTGTCCTGTCGCGCCCGTTCCAGCGTCCCGGCAGGATGGGTCAGCTTGTCATGGCGATCCGCCAGAAACTGGATGATTGCGGTTGAATCGGTGATCGGCGTGCCGTCATAGATCAGCACCGGCACCTTCCCCGAGGGATTGAATGCGACCACCCCATCCGTCTGCGGCGCGGCATGAACGACCTCGAACGGCTGTTCAAGCTCTTCCAGCATCCACATGACGCGGAACGCACGGGTATCCCGTGTCCCGATGACCTTGTACATCCATAACTCCCTGTTCAAAAAGCAGGCTAGGACGCCGCGCGACCGGCTGCAAGCGCTGATACGTCAGCCCTTGACGTTGACCGATCGGTCGCCCAATGCTGCGGCACGGAAGCGGAGTTTTCTGTCATGTCCCAATCGTCCAGGCTCATGACCCCGATCCTTGTCGGGGGCTGCATCATCCTGCTGATCAATTTCTCGCTTCGGGCGAGCTTCGGGGTCTTCCAGATCCCGGTTCAGGAAACGTTCGGATGGGCCCGTTCCGAGTTTTCGCTGGCCATCGCCATCCAGAACCTCGCCTGGGGCATCGGTCAGCCGATCTTCGGTGCATTGGCGGAACGCTGGGGCGACCGTTGGGCGATCATTCTCGGCTCTGCGCTTTATGCGCTCGGTCTGGTGATGTCGACATTCGCCATGACGCCCGAGGCGATGCAGCTTTGGGAAGTCGCCGTAGGCTTTGGCATCGCCGGCACCGGCTTTGGCGTGATCCTTGCCGTCGTCGGCCGCGCGGCCAGCGATGAAAACCGCAGCCTTGCACTTGGCATCGCCACGGCCGCAGGCTCTGCCGGTCAGGTCGTGGGTGCACCGCTTGCCGAAGGGCTTTTGTCCGTCATGGGCTGGCAGAGCGTATTCCTCGTCTTCGCTGCCATCGCCATGACGATGATCCTGTTCATCCCCATGCTGGGCAAAGGCAAGCCCGCCTCGCCCTCCGAACTGGAAGAAAGCATGGGCAGCGTTCTGAAACGCGCCTTCCGCGATCCGTCATATCTGATGATCTTCGCCGGCTTCTTTTCCTGCGGCTATCAGCTTGCCTTCGTCACCGCGCATTTCCCGGCAATGGTGACAGAGATGTGCAGCCCCATTGCTCCGGGCAGTCTGCTGGCGAGCCTTGGGATCACCACCACCTCTGCCCTCGGCGCATGGGCCATCGCCGTGATCGGTGCCGCAAATATCGCCGGTTCGATCTTCGCGGGCTGGCTGGGCAAGCGCTATACGAAGAAATATCTGCTGGCGGGCATCTATACCCTGCGCACCATCGCCGCCGCCGCCTTTATCCTGACGCCGATCACGCCGGGCACCGTGCTTCTGTTCAGCGTGGTCATGGGTGCGCTCTGGCTGGCCACGGTGCCACTGACCTCGGGCCTTGTCGCCTATATGTATGGGCTGCGCTATATGGGCACGCTTTACGGCTTTGTGTTCCTGTCGCACCAGCTTGGCTCGTTCCTTGGCGTCTGGCTGGGCGGAACGATGTATGACCAGTTCGGCGATTACACCTATGTCTGGTGGATCGGTGTCGGCGTCGGTGCGTTCTCGGCCCTCATCCACCTGCCCATCAAAGAGGCCCCGACCCGCCTGCCTGCCGCGGCCTGAAAAGCATACTGGTCGGTTCAGCCCCGGCTGACCTCGGCCGGTTCTTTCCACTGAATCGTCATCTGCGTCTGCGTAACCTGCGCAGCCAGCTTCCCATCGCCGCGCGTCACTTCAATCGTCCAGATTTGCGTCGTGCCGCCGATATGAATCGGCGTCGCCGTTGCGCGCGCGACGTCTCCGATACGGATCGGGCGCAGAAAGTTGACCTTGGATTCCACCGTCACGGTATTCTCACCCGGCTTCAGGTTGATCGAAGCCGCGGTGCCACCGGTATTGTCGGTCAGCCCAAGAATCGCGCCGCCATGCATCACACCGTTGCGATTGGACAACGCCTCGGTCACGGGCAGTTCCATGACGACGCGGTTTGGAACGGCCTCAATCATCTGCATACCCAGATGCTTGGCAAATTCGGGCTGGTGCTTGCTGATCTGTTCAAGTCGCGCATTCTCGGTCATCGCGTGCTTCCTGTTTTGGGGCTGTTCCCGCCAATATCACCCCTCGTCAGCGCCCGAAAGCCGCGTTAAGCAGACCGGATGATCTGGGACACCATGGCCAATATTCCGACTGCGAACCTGCTGGCGTTCATCGGCGGCGGGCTGCTGCTGAATCTTGCGCCGGGTCAGGATGTCATGTTCGCGTCAGCCTGCGGCATCAGGGGCGGGCCACGGGCCGGGATGCTTGCAGGCCTTGGCGTCGGCCTTGGGGTCTGCTTTCACCTGATCCTTGCGACGGTCGGCCTTGGCGCCATCGTGGCAGAGCATCCCGGTGTTCTCAAAGCAATCAAATTTGCAGGCGCGGGCTATCTTCTGTTCCTGGCATGGCAAAGCTGGAACTCCAGGCCCGATGCACCGTCCAGACACACCCCCGAACGCAGCTGGCGCATCGTCCAGCGGGGGGCACTGTCCAACCTTCTGAACCCAAAGCCCGTGCTGTTCCTGTTGTCCTTTCTGCCGCAATTTACCCGGCTGGAATATGGTCCGATATGGCAGCAGATCCTTGGGCTGGGCCTGGTTTTCGTGGTTACCGGCACAATTGTCACCATGGGCTACGGTATCCTTGCCGGTGTCATGGGGCTGCGCCTTGGCAAGCATATGGAAATCATGAACCGTATCGCCTCGGTCATCTTTGCTGGCCTCGCCATCCGCATGATCGCAAAATGAGCTTTGTCTACACACCGCCCCCGGATCCCCCGGTGATCCTGCACGCAGATCACGAAATCCTCGTGGTCGATAAGCAATCCGGCCTGCTGTCGGTGCCGGGCCGCGGCGATGACCGCAGCGATTGCCTCATCAACCGGCTGCGCGGCGCATTCCCGACCGTGCTGCTGGTGCACCGGCTGGACCTCGACACATCCGGCGTCATGGTATTCGGCCTGACACCCCATGCGCAGCGCCAGCTGTCAAAGCAGTTCGAAGAACGGCGGACGAAAAAGACTTATATCGCCCGTGTCGCGGGCCGGGTCGCAGAGAAAACCGGCACAGTAGAGCTGCCGCTGATCGTCGACTGGCCGAACCGGCCCCGGCAGAAGGTCGATTTCGAACAGGGCAAACCGGCGAAAACGGACTGGCGTGTCGTGAGGACCACCGATGAAGAAACCCGCATCCGCCTGTATCCCCTGACCGGGCGCTCTCACCAGCTTCGGGTGCATATGGCAGAAAGCGGCCACCCGATCCTTGGCGATCCGCTTTATGCAACCGGCGCGGCGGCAGATCATCCCCGCCTGATGCTCCACGCGGAATCGCTGCGGTTCAAGCACCCGGAATCCGGCGTGCAGATGAATTTCTTGGCCAAATCACCCTTCTGAGACGGGGGCGGCAAGTGCGGCTTAAACGCTGCACAACTTGACTTTCCTGCCCCCCCGCACCATTCACCCCGAAGCGACCAGCCCGAAGGACGGAACATGGCATCGAAGGCGGAAAAGAAGGAAGGCATCTGGGAAACGGTCAAGACCGTCTTCTGGGCGCTGATCATCGCGGGCATCTTTCGCACGCTGTTTTTCCAGCCCTTCTGGATCCCGTCCGGCAGCATGAAGGACACGCTGCTGATCGGCGATTTCCTGTTCGTCAACAAGATGGCTTACGGCTATTCTGCGGTGTCCTGCCCGTTCTCCATGTGCCCGATTGACGGGCGTATCCTTGGCTCTGATCCGGAACGCGGCGACGTGGTCGTATTCCGCCACCCGACGCGCGGCGTGGATTTCATCAAGCGCGTGATCGGCCTGCCGGGCGACCGGATCCAGATGCGCGATGGCCGCCTGATCATCAATGATGAGCCGGTCCAATACGAAGATCAGCCCGATTTCATCGAGGTCAAATCACGTCAGGGCAGCCAGCAGCTTATGCCGCGCTGCGTCAACGATCCGGTGCCGGATGGGGGCGAATGCATCAAGACCCGCATGACCGAAACTCTGCCCAACGGCGTCAGCCATGATGTGCTGAACATTGTCGATGGCTGGATTGCGGATAACACCAATGTCTTTACGGTCCCCGAAGGCAGCTATTTCTTCATGGGCGACAACCGCGACAATTCCGAAGATTCCCGCTTCCCGGCCGTATCCGGCGGTCTGGGCTTCGTGCCGGCCGAATATCTGATCGGGCGCGCGGACCGGATCATGTTCTCCTCTGCCGGCAAGTCTCTGCTGTATTTCTGGACATGGCGCGGCGACCGCTTCTTCAAGGCGATCCATTGAAGGTTGCACGGGAGTTGCGCGACTTCATGGCCCGGCTGGGCCACGATTTCGCGCGCCCCGAATTGCTGGTTCAGGCGCTGACACACGGCTCTGTCGCCTCGCCCACGCGGCCCCACAATCAGCGGCTGGAGTTTCTGGGCGACCGCGTCCTTGGCCTGACCATCGCCGAGGCGCTGTATAACGCCGATAGCGCCGCGACAGAGGGTCAGCTTGCGCCGCGCTATAACGCGCTTGTGCGCGGTGAGACCTGCGCCGATGTCGCCCGCCAGATCGGCTTGGGCGATGTGCTGAAGCTCGGCCGTTCCGAAATGATGTCCGGTGGCCGCCGGAAAGAGGCCCTGCTTGCCGACGCGATGGAGGCCGTGCTGGCCGCCATCTACCGCGATGCCGGGTTTGACAAGGCCAGGGCCGTGATCCTGCACCTTTGGGCCGACCGGCTGGACGGGGTCGAACAGGATGCCCGCGACGCCAAAACCGCGCTTCAGGAATGGGCGCAGGCCAACGGCATGGCCCCGCCGAAATACGAGGTCACGGGCCGCAAAGGCCCCGACCACGCGCCAGAGTTTGAAGTCACCGTTCGCCTCGACAATGGCCGCCAGGGCGTAGCCAGCGGCAAAGGCACCAAGCGCAGCATCGAACAGCAGGCCGCCGCCGCCATGCTGAAGGAGATCGGGGTTTGAACTGCGGACATCGTGGTGCGCTGAAGCGCACCCGACAGATCGCGGGAATGCAACGCGCCATCATCCCCGCAACACCCCATCCGTTCGGCTCGTTTCAATACAACACCCGCAAAACCCAACCCTTGGGATGCGCTTCAACACACCATCCCGCCCCCCGGACCCAACCCGTAGGAAGCGCTTCAGCGCACCGCCCCCCTCGCGCACCGACCAAACAACGCCCGCGCGCCACCGCCCGACGGCGCACCACCCCCTCAAACGCCCTCACCGGACCCAACACATGACCGATACCCCCAACACCCGCGCAGGTTTCGTCGCCCTCATCGGCGAACCCAATGCCGGAAAATCCACCCTTCTGAACCGCATGGTCGGCGCGAAAGTCTCTATCGTGACCCACAAGGTTCAGACCACCCGCGCCCGCATCCGCGGCATCGCAATGGAGGGCGACGCCCAGATCGTCTTTGTCGACACGCCCGGCATCTTCCGCCCGCGCCGCCGCCTCGACCGTTCCATGGTTGCCGCCGCCTGGGGCGGGGTCGCCGACGCCGACATCATCGTCCTGCTGATAGAAGCCCATCGCGGCCTGACAGAAGGCGTCCAGACCATCCTCGACCAGCTTCACGAAATCGCGGGCGAACGCCCTGTCGCGCTTGCCATCAACAAGATCGACCGCGTCAAGGCCGAACATCTGCTGGCCCTGTCAGCGCAGATGAACGAAGCCTATCCCTTCACCCGGACCTTCATGATCTCTGCCGAAAAGGGCTATGGCACCGACGATCTGCGCGAATGGCTGGGCGCGGAGCTGCCCCCCGGCCCGTGGCTTTATCCCGAAGACCAGATCGCCGACCTGCCCATGCGCATGATCGCGGCGGAAATAACCCGCGAAAAGCTGACCCTGCGCCTGCATGAAGAACTGCCCTATCAGCTGACCGTCGAAACCGAAAACTGGGAAGACCGCAAGGACGGTTCCGCCAAGATCGACCAGATCATCTATGTCGCCCGCGACGGCCATAAGGGGATCGTGCTGGGTCACAAGGGAGAGGCGATCCGCGCCGTCGGCAAGGCCGCGCGCGAGGAACTGGCCGAATTCCTCGACCGACCGGTCCACCTGTTCCTGACCGTCAAGGTCCGCGAGAAATGGCTGGACGAGAAAGAGCGTTTCACCGAAATGGGCCTCGATTTCAACGATGGCGCCTGAGCCGCGCCTTGCCGCGCATGTCTGGGTCGGCGCCTATCTGCGCCGCCTGTCGCTGGCGGACATCCCCGCCTATGTGACCCGCCACGGCGATGACACGGCAGGGGCCGTCATGGTCAAATGCGCCACGCTGGACGGCAACGCGACCCTCTGGCGGCGCGAATGGGATTTTGAAACCGACACCCTACCCTGGACCCTGATCGCCACCGGCCCCGAGGCCGAAATCGACGAAACCACCCGCCGCGAATCCGATTTCGACCCGGATCTGTGGGTGATCGAGATCGAAAGCCATGATGGCAGGACCCTGCTGGATCAGGTGGGGCTGCACTAATCGCGGCTATCCAAACGACTCAATTCTTCACAAACGATGCAACCCTGACGAGCGTGGCGTGTTTGCTTGCCGAGATGGGCATGTATCAAACCTCAGCTTCCAGCCTGTTGCAGTGTTCCCTGTTCAGGCGGGGAGCATCAGGTTTCTGTCACTCACGAGAGTTTTTGAACACTACCAGACAACGGGAGACGATCCATGGGATATGTTGAAACCGAAGACGGGGTCGAAATCTACTACAAGGATTGGGGGCCGAAAGACGCACCGGTCATCTTTTTTCATCACGGCTGGCCGCTGAGCGCCGATGACTGGGATGCACAACTGATGTTTTTCCTGGGCGAAGGTTTCCGCGTGGTGGCTGCCGACCGCCGCGGCCATGGCCGGTCCGAGCAGGTCTGGGACGGCCACGACATGGATCACTACGCCGATGACACGGCCGCCGTGGTCAAACATCTGGCCGTTGAGGGGGCCATTCACGTAGGGCATTCGACCGGGGGTGGCGTCGTGGTGCGCTACATCACCCGCCACCCGGAAGACAAGGTGGCCAAGGGCGTGCTGATTAGCGCGGTGCCGCCCTTGATGGTCAAGGCCAAGGACAATCCTGACGGTCTCGAAAAATCCGTCTTCGACGATTTCCAGAAGAACACCAAAGAAAACCGGTCGCAGTTCTTCACCGATGTGCCGTCGGGTCCGTTCTACAACTTTGACAAGAAAGGCGTAAAAAGCGAGGAACCGCTGATCCACAATTGGTGGCGTCAGGGCATGATGGGCAGCGCCAAAGCGCATTACGACGGCATCGTCGCATTTTCGCAAACGGATTTCCGCGAGGAAATGAAAGGCATCACCATTCCGATGCTGGTCATGCATGGCGAAGACGATCAAGTCGTGCCGTTCGAGATTTCCGGCAAGAAATCGGCCGAGTTGCTACAGAATTGCGTACTCAAGACCTATCCGGGCTTTCCGCACGGTATGCCAACGACAGAGGCGGAGACTATCAACAAGGATCTGCTGGAATTCATCCGCAGCTAGGAACGGAGCGCGCGCCGGGAGCATGTCCCCGGCGCCGCCTCGCGCTGCCGAAGCCACTGCCAAACCCTTGGAAACAGATACCCCGCGTCACCACCCCTGCATTTCCTCGGGCAGCGCATAGGCCTCGCCGTCATATTCCAGAGATATCGGACGCGCAGGATCCTGCGACGTGAACTCTGTCCGGACGCATTCGCCATCAACCTCGTCGTTCGTGCTTTGCTCTGCATCAGTTTTAACGACAATATCAGCGGCACCATTATGACGCGCCTCGGAAATCTGCAGCACGCGGCTCAACTCATAGAACTCACCTTCGCAGGTCGCGTCCCATTCACCGCCCTGCTGCCACACGATCAGGTTTTCCAGGATCGGCCTCGGCCCGTCCGGGCCATAATCGAACAGCCACAGCGCCTGATGCGCATAGGGGTTGGGTCGCGAGCTTGTCCGGTAATCCAGCCGCAGACCAAATGCCGGGCCATGGCCGAACACATCGTAGTAAGCCGTATCAAAGCTCATCCCGGTCAGTGCAACGGCATCACCGAACAGAAAGTCTGAAAAGACCTCTCGCGCCTGAATTTCCAGCGTCTCGTGGTTCATCACCACCAGATCCAGATCGCCTTCCTGCGTATAAGGCGCATCCGGCCCTTCCAGCACATGCATCACCGGCACCGCGACCAGAAGGTGCCCCGGATAGGCAGGCCATTGACGGCAGATCATCACAAGCTGACCGGGATGGACAGATCCACCCCGGGCCAGACGCACGCGGCCACCCTCCACCGCATATTCGCCATCGCCAAGGCTTTCGGCGTCGGAATACAGAACCTGCATGATCTGCAGGGCACGCGGCCCGCAGCCATCTTCCTGCGCAAACAGCGGCTGCCCCATCAGCGCGAACAGCAACGCAAACCAGATAACACGAAACATGAGCCGCCCCTGAACCGACCGCGCCAGCCTAGGCGCGGCACCGGCCTGCATCAATCCCGGCTCATGAAAAAGCCGCCGGACCCGAAAGGACCCGGCGGCCGGACTGATAAGCGGCGATTACTGCGGAAGCTGCTCGCCCGCCTGCTCGACCAGTTGGGCAAGCTGGGCGCAAAGTGCGGCCTCATCGGCGCTTTGGGCGGTCGCGGCCTCAGCCAGCGTCTGTTCCACGCCCATGGCGCTGACGGTACCTTCTTTGCCCTTCTCATAGGCGGCAACGGCGGCGTCCTCGTCGGTCGCGGCAGGGAGCATTTCGATCATCTTGCCCTGGATCTCGACCGCATTGCCGTCGATATGACCTTCCGCCTGACAATATTCCAGAACGCCCAGCTGGTTGCGCGCCGCCGACACAGCGGCGTCGGGGTCCTGCGCGTCCTGCGCCGTTGCCGCGCTTGCGGCCATTGCCAGACCAAATGCAATAACTGTGGACTTAAACATCATATACCTCGTCAATCTGCGGCGTTTCTGCCGTCGCGCATATTGGGGCCCATGCCCGGGCCGAGTGCAACGCAACAATCCTTCACGAAAGGGTATGAGAGTTTTCCCGCCGATCCCCCCTGCCCTTCGCCCAAACGGCAGGCTAGGGTCCGCCTTATGACACAGCAACCTCAACAGATTGATTCGCCAAAGGGCTTTGCCTTCGCACTGGCGACCTACATCTTCTGGGGTGTCCTGCCGCTTTATCTGAAAGCTTTGTCGCATATTCCCCCGGCAGAGGTGATTGCACACCGCGTCATATGGTCCCTGCCCATCGCCGCCGGGGCACTGATTCTGCAGGGCCGCACGGCCGATATTCGCGCCGCCATCACCCGCCCTCGCCTGCTGGCGATGGCCGCGCTGACGGCAGCGCTGATCACCTGCAATTGGCTGATCTATGTCTGGTCCATCGCCAATGCCCATACGGTAGAAGCCGCGCTTGGCTATTACATCAACCCGCTGTTTTCGGTCTGCCTTGCCGCCCTGCTGCTGGGCGAGCGCCTCATCTGGCTGCAATGGGTCGCTGTGGGCCTTGCCTTTCTGGCCGTCGCCATCCTGACCGCGGAAACCGGCAGCCTTCCGCTGGTGGCTGTCGGGCTGTTTCTGTCATGGGGTTTCTATGCGTTCTTCAAGCGCAGCCTGCCGCTTGGCCCAAATCAGGGCTTCACGCTGGAAGTTGCCATCCTGACCTTCCCGGCCCTGGCCTATCTGATCTGGCTGCATATGAATGGCGGCGGTCATTTCGGGCGCAACTGGGCCGACACGCTGCTGTTGATCGGCTGCGGCCCGGCCACCGCAATTCCGCTGATGTTCTATGCCAATGCCGCCAAGCTGCTGAAGCTGTCCACCATCGGCATCCTGCAATATATCACGCCAACGATGATCTTCCTTGTCGCGGTCCTGATCTTCGGCGAACCCTTCGACGGCGCAAAACGCATCGCTTTTCCGCTGATCTGGCTGGCACTCGTGATCTATTCCTACACCCTCATCCGCGCAGCGCGTGACCGCAGGCGCCGGCTGCACAACGAAACCAGCCTGCGCCCGGAATAGGCCGGACATGTTGCCAAATCTGGACACCGCCCGGCTGCATCTGCGACCGCGCGGCATGGCCGATCTGGAATCATGTCTGACCATGGATCGGGATCCGCAGGTGACGCGCTTCATCCCCGGTCCATGGGCCGACCCGATCCGCCATCGCGCCTTCGTCACGGAACGCATCAGTGCCGATTACTGCCCCGGACTCGGCTACTGGTCCATCTTCCACCGGCATCGCCCCTCGGACTTCCTCGGCTGGGTCCTGCTCATCCCCGAGGACATGACCGGACCAGAAGTCGAAATCGGCTGGCGCCTCACCCGCAGCGCAAGGGGCCAAGGCATCGCCACAGAAGCTGCCCGGGCCGTCGCGGAACACGGCCTCAAGGTCTTCGGCTTGTCGCACATCATCGCCCGAATCGACCCCGGCAACATCGCGTCGGTCAAAGTGGCGGAAAGGATCGGGATGCGCCTCTCGGCAGCCGGTCCGAAAGAAAATCTCTACCACCTGACACGCGCCGACCTTGCACCCCCCAGAATGTCGTAAGGCCGGATCGGCGTGCTTTGCGCCCCTTGCGGGAACGCCATTGCGGCGCCGAAAATGTCGGCGCGGCTGTATATACGCTTTATATACGGGTCATTGACAGCTTATGGACGGATTATAGACGGAATATTTTGCTGTTTTCACGCCGCGGACGGCAGCGCCTCGATCACCACGAAAGCCTGCGCCCAGGGGTGATCGTCGGTCAGTGTGACATGCACCACGGCCTCAAATCCGTCCGGGGTCATCTTCGCCAAACGCTCCGCCGCCCAGCCCGTCAGATGCATCACGGGCTGGCCCGTCCGCATGTTCGACACCGCCATATCCTTCCAGGCGATCCCCATCGCAAGCCCGGTCCCTAGCGCTTTTGAACAAGCCTCTTTCGCGGCCCAACGCTTGGCCAGCGTGCCCGCCTCGTCCTTGCGGCGCGCGGCCTTGGCAAGCTCTGTCGGGGTAAAGACCCGGTTCCGGAATCGGTCGCCATGTCGTTCCAGAACCCCTTGAATACGTTCAATATTCGCAAGATCCGTGCCAATTCCCAGGATCACGAACCGGATACCTCTGCCTGCACATCCCCCGTCGACTGGTTGATTGTCACGGTCAGTTCGGCAGGCTCTCCATCGCCGGTTTCCGGCTGATAGATCGAGATCGGAACGCTCAACACAAGCCCACGCGCAGGATCATATTCAGCCTCATGCGCGGGAAAATCGACGTTGAAAAAACCCATCGCCCCGCCACCATCCGGCCGCGTCAAAGACACCATCCGGCATTGCCGATCCCCGATCTCATTCCGTGGTGGAGAGATCACCATCAGATGTACCGCAGCCGCCGCGGGCTCCATCGTGTCGATAAGCGCCACGCGCACCTCGCCCTTCGCGTAAGTTGCCGTGTTCTCCTCCCACGGTTCCGCAAGATTCCGCGCCGATGCGATTTCGGTGCATTCTCCAACGCTCTGCGCGAAAGATGGCGTGGCAACCATCAGGAAAACAAGGAAAAATCTGATCATGCTCGTGCCTCATTCATTTTGCGGCGCATCTCCTTGATTGCTTCCGGAAGGCCGATGAAGACCGATTCCGCAATCAGGAAGTGACCGATATTCAGCTCCTTCACCTCAGGGATCGCTGCAATCGGGCCAACTGTATCGAAGGTTAGACCGTGGCCCGCGTGAACCTCCAGCCCCAAACTTGCGGCCAGTGCCGCGCCTTCTTGCAGGCCGGCCAGCTCGGCATCGCGTTCCGCGATCCGGCCTTCGGTGTCGAAATCGCAATAGGCGCCGGTATGCAACTCTACCACAGCCGCACCGATCCGGGCTGCCGCGCGTATCTGTGCAGGCTCATGACCGATGAACAGCGAGACGCGGCAACCCGCCTCGCGCAGCGGTTCAATATAGCGTCCAAGCGCGTTGTCGTTGCCCGCGACGTCCAGCCCGCCTTCAGTCGTGCGCTCTTCCCGCTTTTCCGGCACAAGGCAGATCGCGTGCGGTTTGTGCCGCAGCGCAATGGTCTGCATCTCGGCCGTCGCCGCCATTTCGAGGTTCAGCGGCAGGCGCAGACCCGCCATCAGCGCATCAATATCAGCGTCAGAGATATGGCGCCGGTCCTCTCGCAGATGCGCGGTAATGCCATCCGCGCCCGCATCCTCGGCCAGCTTGGCGGCGCGCAGCGGGTCCGGCCAAGGCGTGCCCCGCGCGTTCCTGATCGTCGCCACATGGTCAATATTCACGCCGAGTCTCAACATGCTGGCACCTCCTGCATTGTCAGGTTAGCCCGCCGCTGTCACAGGCGCGAGTCCTGTTGCCGTGATCCACCAATCCTCATAAGCCGCGCCAATCCGATACGCCGCAAGGCCCGCAGCAGACGCGCTTTCAAACAGCCCAAAGCATGTCGCACCAGAGCCTGACATCCGGGCAAGCAGCGCACCTTCGTCCTGCAATGCGCGTAAAACCGTCGCGATGGCAGGACAAAGCGATATTGCCGGTACCTGAAGGTCATTCCGGCAGCCCGTCAGATAGGCAACCAACCCATGCAGATCGAAGCTGTCCGGCAGTTCGGGCAATGGCGGGTTTTCCTTTGTCTCAAGGCGCCTGAACACGTCCGAAGTCGAAACCTCAAGGCGCGGATTGACCAGCACCAGATGCAGGTCGGGCATTGGCGGCAGGGGTTCGAGTATCTCTCCGACACCGCGCATGCGCGTTGGAACGCCCGCAAGGCAGACAGGCACATCAGCGCCAAGCTGTTCAGGCCGGGATGGCAAGGCGACACCCATCCTGCCCAATCCGCGCAGCACCGCCGCTGCATCTGCGGACCCGCCGCCGATGCCGGACGCGACCGGCAGGTTCTTCGTCAGCGCAATCTGAACATCGGCACCCGCCATCTGTGCTGCTTTCAGGCAAAGATTATCATGGGTGGAAAGGCAGGACGCGAACGGCCCGTCCATTGTCAGCGAAAGCGGCCCCGGCAAAAGGGCCACCTGATCACCCGTACCAGCGAACACGACCAGAGAATCCAGCATATGGTAGCCGTCTTCGCGCAACCCCGTGATGTGCAGTGCAAGGTTCAACTTTGCCGGCGCAAATTCGGTGATTTCCATACCGGATCAATCCGAGGGTTGTGCCGGCTCTGTCGGTATGTCGACGGGCATTGGAACCGGCAGCGAACCGCCATTTTCAGCCTCTTCGGCCAGCACCGCATCGAGGCCACGATCCAGCTTGGCGCGAATGCGATTTGCCTGTTCCTCGGTCTCCGGCTCAAAGCTCAGCGCACGTTTCCACTGGATTTCAGCCTCTCGCTTACGATCAACCATCCAGTAGATATCGCCAAGATGATCGTTCACCAACGGATCGCTGGACATCGCGGCAACCGCACGTTCCTGCGGGGCGACCGCCTCTTCATAGCGGCCAAGACGATACATTGCCCAGCCGAGCGAATCGAGAATATAGCCATCGTTCGGCGACAGCTCGACCGCGCGTTCGATCAACTGCAGCGCCTCGTCCAGATTTTCGCCGCGGTCCACATAGGAATAGCCCAGATAATTCAGCAATTGCGGATTGTCCGGCTGGATTTCCAACGCGGCTTTCAGGTCGGTTTCAGCCCGGTCGAATTGGCCAAGACGTTCCAGTGCTATGGCGCGGGCATAGGTCGGGAACCAGATTTCCTGCTGATTTTCCGGATCAATCAGGGCAATCGCCTTGTCGTAGGCCGGAACCGCCTGCGTCCATTTCTCCTGCTGGCGCATCAGATCACCCAGGGCAATCCAGCCCTGTGGAAGATCGGGGCGTGCAGCGGTCAGCGCAAGTGCCGCCTTTTCGGCATCGGCCATATGATCGGATCGGGCAAGGGCATCGATGCGCAGCAGCTCTGCGGTCGGGCGAAGCTGGCCTTTGTCCCGCAGCAAGTCGAATTCTTCCTCGGCCGCGTCGAACTGGCCCAGTGCTTGCAGCATCTGGGCAACCATCAGGCGCGCGTCAGCCATATCCGGCGCGATATAGCTGGCAAGTCTTGCATGGATCAAAGCCAGCGGATTGGGATCGACATCATTTGCCAGCAGCGTGGCGAAGGTCAGATAAACCTGCGCGATACCGTCCCGAGGGTCCTGCACGGTATCGAAAGCGACCGGCTCACCCGCTTCCAGCTTGCGGGCAAGTTCATCGGCGACGCCGTCGATACCGATGCCACGGACCTGCTCCATGACCTGCAGCGCCTCGTCCCGCCGGTCAAGCTGGGCCAGCACCTGGGCCCGCACAATGGCAGCCATAACGTTCTGTTCGGGATTGTCGCTGTCCAGCAGGCCGGCCGCCGCCTCGAAATCGCCGACAAGCGCCTTTGCAAGCGCCATGTGATAGTTCACCAGATTGTCCGTACCCTGAATCTGGCGGATCTGTTCGAAGGCCGCGTCGGCATCGGCGGCCCGTCCATCGCCCAGCAGGGCCCATGCGTGCAACATGCCATCCAGAAGCCGTTCGCTGCCGTCATTGCCTTCGCTGTTTCCATCAAGCAATTCCAGCAATCGTGCCCAATCCTGGCTCTCCGCAGCCCGCGCACGCTCAACCAATTCGACCAGCCTGGACGACATTGCGCCCTCCAGCGGGCGATTCTCGGCCAGTTCCACGGCCCGGTCGACCTCCCCTGCGGCAAGCAGAGCCACAAGCGCACTGTCACCAAGGTATTCCGATGTCGGGTCCTGCCTTAGCGCACGCAGGTAATAATCGGCGGCTGAGGCATATTCATTTTCCAGTGCGGCCGTCCTCGCCGCCAGATAAGGACCCGCCAGATCACGGGTCAGCGGTGCGGGCGGCGTATCGTCCTCTGCCGTTTCTTCTGCCTCACCGTTCTGCGTCAGCTGTTCGGGGCGTGGCAGAGGAGGCCGCGCGTCTTGCGCAAAACGCTCTGCGACCGCAGGCTGCGCGATCAGAAGGGCGAGAACCACTAGATTAATGAATTTCATCAGCGCGTCCGATTTACGGTTTGGCCGCGACCCTATCGCCGGCAAGCCCCGGTGGCAACGCCGCGCCGGGGCCGCGCCGTTCAGGTCTGATCACATATTCGGGTAATTGGGCCCGTCTGCGCCTTGCGGTGTTGTCCAGTTGATGTTCTGGCTGGGGTCCTTGATGTCGCAGGTCTTGCAGTGGACGCAGTTCTGGAAGTTGATCTGGAAGCGGGCATCGCCGCCCTCTTCGATCACCTCATAGACACCGGCCGGGCAGTAGCGCTGCGCGGGCTCGGCATATTGCGGCAGGTTGACGCTGATCGGGATCGAGGGATCCTTCAGCTTCAGATGGCAGGGCTGGTCTTCTTCATGGTTGGTGAAGCTGAAGCTGACATTGGTCAGCCGGTCGAAGGACAGCTTGCCGTCGGGCCTGGGATAGTCGATCTGCTGGTGATCCGCAGCCTTGCCGGTCGCAGCGGCATCGGTCTTGCCGTGCTTCCACGTCCCCAGCGGGTTCCAGCCGGTCAGGTTCGCCACCCACATATCGAAGCCGCCAAGCGCGAGGCTGGCCCACAGCCCCATGCGTGACCAGATCGGCTTGACGTTGCGCACCGGCTTCAGGTCTTTGGCAATCGGGCCAGAGCGCAGGTCATCTTCGTAAGCGGTCAGCTCATCGCCCTCGCGGCCTTCCGCAATCGCCGCCGCCGCCGCATTGGCCGCCGCAATGCCTGACAGCATCGCATTATGGTTGCCCTTGATGCGCGGCACATTGACCAGCCCGGCCGAACAACCCAGCAGGACACCGCCGGGGAAGGTCAGCTTCGGGATCGACTGCCAGCCGCCTTCGGTGATGGCCCGCGCGCCATAAGCCACGCGCTTTCCGCCCTCCAGCAGTTCGGCCACCATCGGGTGATGCTTGAAACGCTGGAACTCCATATAAGGGTACAGATAGGGGTTGGCATAGTTCAGATGCACGACGAAGCCGACCAGCACCTGATTGTTCTCGAAATGATAGATGAAGCTGCCGCCACCGGCATTCCTGCCAAGCGGCCAGCCCATCGTATGGGTCACGGTCCCGGCTTTGAACTTGGCCGGATCGACCTCCCAGATCTCTTTCATGCCGAGGCCGAATTTCTGGGGATCATGCCCGTCAGAGAGGTTGTATTTCGCGATCACCTCTTTCGACAGAGATCCCCGCACCCCTTCGGCCAGCATCACATATTTGCCGCGCAGTTCCATCCCCGGTTCGTATTGCGGCCCCGGCGTGCCGTCGGCATTCAGACCCATCTCGCCCGCGATGACGCCCGCCACCCGATCGCCATCCATGACAAGCGCCGAACAGGCCATGCCCGGAAACACCTCGACCCCCATCGCCTCGGCCTGCTCGGCCATCCAGCGGGTCACATTGCCCATCGAGACGATATATTTGCCATGATTGCTCATCAGAGGCGGCATCGGCCAGTTCGGCACCCGCATCTGCCCCTGCTCGCCCAGGATATAGAAGTTATCCTGCGTCACCTCCTGGCTGACCGGCGCTCCTTTGTCCTGCCAATCCGGGATCAGCGCATCGAGGCCGGAGACATCCAGAACCGCCCCCGAAAGGATATGCGCCCCGATCTCGGAACCCTTCTCCAGCACAACGACATTCAGATCAGCATCAATCTGCTTCAGCCGGATCGCCGCAGACAAGCCCGCAGGACCGCCGCCAACAATAACAACGTCAAAATCCATCGACTCACGGTCGGGGGCGGTTTTCTCGTCGTTCATTGCTGGCCTCCTGCTCGCAGCTGTTTGAACGTTCCTAGACGCTGCTGGCCCACACGGCAATCGTTACGCGGCGAACCTGCTGCAACGTTAGCGCAATCTTAAGGCGTTTTTATCGAACTTGGCATGAAGTTGCGGCGATTTCAGCGATCCATTGCCGCATAACGAGTGTTTCACTTGCAATATGGGCACGGATCAGGGAACGCTTGGGACAACGGAATCGCGCCCCTGCCATTTGTTTGGCGGGGGCGTTGTCTAAATTCAAGAAGCGCGGAAGGGCCGCGCAGCCATGCAGATACAGGAATGACGATGGAAAAGATCCCCATGACCCGCGCCGGCTACAATAAGCTTGATGCAGAGCTGCGTGAACTCAAGGGAAAGGAACGCCCCGCCATCATCGCCGCTATTTCCGAAGCGCGCGAACACGGCGACCTGTCCGAGAATGCCGAATATCATTCTGCCCGCGAAAAGCAGAGCTTCATCGAAGGCCGCATCACAGAGCTTGAGGGCGTCCTGTCGCGCTCCGAAGTCATCGACCCCTCGAAATTGTCGGGCGGGATCAAATTCGGTGCCACGGTCGATCTGCTGGACGAAGACACGGATGAGGAAAAGACCTATCAGATCGTCGGGGAGCATGAAGCAAGCCTTGAAAAAGGGCTGCTGAACCTGCGTTCGCCGCTGGCCCGCGCCCTGATTGGCAAGGAAGAGGGCGATTCCGTCGATGTACAGACGCCGGGCGGGGTACGCAGCTATGAAATCCTGTCGGTCCGGTTCGAGTGATGCCTGACTGGCGCAGCGCTTCCGGCCCGGGTGGCCGCGCCCTTGTCATCGGCGCGGCGCTGACAGCGATCTGGCTGCTGATGCTCTTGGTGTTCTGGCTGACATCGGGCGATGGCACGGGCGCACCCGGCTGGATCTCTGCGGTGGCAGCACTGATGCCGCTGGCACTGATCTGGATGGCGGTGGGGCTGGCCCGATCCGTCGATGCGCTGCGGGCAGAAGCTGACGCGTTGCGGGCTGAATTGCAGCATGGCTCTTTCTACCGTGCCGATCCGCGCTTGCCGCGCAATACCGAACCCGATCCGCAACGGGCGGAGCGTCCTGCACAAGCGCCAACAGTGAAGCGCGTCCAGCCACCAAAGCCCATGCCGCAGCAGCGCCGTGCGGATGATATTGCGCGGACCACTGCAGGTGATCCGCGCCAGACCTCGCTTGGTCTGGACACCCCGGAAGCTGTAGACCTGCCAGCCACCACCGTGATCCGGGCGCTGAACTTTCCGGACGGCCCGGACGACCAGGAAGCCATCGCCGCCTTGCGCGAGACCTTGAAAGACTCCGATCAGGCGCGGCTGATCCGAAGCGCACAGGATGTGATAACCCTTCTGGCAGAGCGCGGCATCTACACCGATGAGCTAGAGGCCGAAGCCGCCGATATTGGTGCATGGCGCCGTTTTGCCGAAGGGCAGCGGGGAAATGCGGTGCGTGCTGTCGGTGCCGTGCGTGATCCTGACATGCTGGAGGCCGCGACAACGGCGATGCGCGCCGATGATGTCTTTCGCGATGCCGTCCACCATTTCCTGCGCCTTTTCGACCGCAGCGTGACGGGCCTGATGCCGCAATTGGCTGATGATGAGATCGCGTGGATGGCGCAGACACGGTCGGCACTGGCATTCATGCTGCTGGCACGCGCGGCAGGGCTTTTCGGCCAGACCGAGTAGTCCGTCGGGGCGGCAACCTCGGCAGGGGTTGCGCCGACCGGCCACGCGGATATGGTGGCGGCGAATAACAGCCTCCGTTGACATCATGAAGAACGCAAAGCAACGCGCAAATCGCCGCGCCGCCGCGATAGAAGCCTCACGCACGCGGGCACTGGCCCGCAACCCGCTGCAAAGTGCGCTTCATGGTGCTGTGCAGTCGACCCCGTTCCTGCTGGTGATGATTCCGTTCGGGCTGCTGTTCGGGGTGGTCGCGACCAAGGCGGGCTTCAACCTGCCCGAAGTGATGGGCTTCACCGTCCTCGTGCTGGCGGGCGCATCGCAGTTCACGGCCGTGCAGTTGATGACCGATCATGCGCCGGTGTGGCTTGTGGTCCTGTCATGTGTGGCGGTGAACCTTCGGATGGCGATGTATTCTGCCTCGCTGGTGCCATGGCTGGGCAGCGCAACGCAGATGTCGCGCGCAGCGGTGGCCTATGCGCTGATAGATCAGACCTATGTCCTTTCCATCGACTATTTCCAGAACACGCCAAGGCTGAGCATGACACAGCGCCTGTCCTACTTTGCCGGAACCGCTGTCGTGATGTGCGGTTCGTGGATTCTGTTCTGCTTTATCGGTGCGACGGCAGGGCGTGCGATACCGGCAAGCATCCCGCTGGATTTCGTCGTGCCGATCACCTTTCTGGCCATGATCGCACCGGCGCTGCGCACCCCGGCCCATGTCGCCGCCGCGACGGTCGCGGTTGTCGTATCGCTCGCCCTGGCGTGGTTGCCTGCTGGCGTGGGGCCGATGATTGCGGCGGTTCTTGCCATGCTGACCGGCGCAGGCGTTGAAACATTGCTGCTGCGGCGGAGGGCGAGCCGATGATAAACTACAGCACGTTTCAGATCTGGCTGGTCATCGCACTTGTCGGCGCCGGAACCTTCTTCATGCGCTACAGCTTTCTGGGCGCGATAGGGAACCGGC
Organism: Paracoccus albus; assembly: GCF_027913035.1. Lineage (NCBI taxonomy): Bacteria > Pseudomonadati > Pseudomonadota > Alphaproteobacteria > Rhodobacterales > Paracoccaceae > Paracoccus > Paracoccus albus. The sequence continues at coordinate 3,220,556 of NZ_CP115775.1, read as the reverse complement.
CGATGCCGCCGTGGCTGCTGCGCATCCTGCGCTATACTGCGGTTTCGGTCCTTCCGGCACTGGCGGCGCCGCTGGTGCTTTGGCCGGATGCAGCAAACGGTCAGCCTGATCCGGCGCGGCTGGCCGCGGCTTGCGCAACGGTTGTTGCCGGTGTGATGACGCGCAGCGCATTGGCCGCCATCCTTGCGGGGGCGGCCATGCTGAGTTTGGGGCTCTACCTGTCGTAGGTCCGAAGCGAGCCATCGCTCATCTTCAGAAGATCACCGTGGACAAGCCGGGGGTCGCCATCACGATACTCTGCCGTGCTGACGCCCGGAACGGTCAGGAACCAGTTCCGCAGACGCAGCGGGCTGAAACCGCCGGGTGCACCCTGAAAGCCGGGGGTAGAGCGCAGGACATTGGACACGCCAGAGACACAGAAAGCCTTGTTCACCGGCCCGTTCCCCTCTGCCGCGCGAATCGCGGTGTCGGCAACTTCGCGAGAGACCGGGACCGTATCGACAGTGACGTAATAACGCTCACCCGGCAGGTCGCGGGCGTGATAGTCGATATAGACGTTCCGCATCTGCGGAGAGATCCCGTACAAAACATCATGACGCTCTGGCGCCCGCGGATGCTCAAAGCTGCCGGCCGGGTCGAAGATGACCTGCTGGCTGCCATTGATCAGCAGCGCGGAATGCCCGCCCTCGCCACGGGCCACACCAATGACCGTGATCAGAGAGATCGAAGGTTGCTCGTTCGAGGTGTAACGCGCCGCGCGAACGGATTCGTCGCTGGCCCATTTGTTGTCGGCGCCGCAGGCCGCAAGAAACAGCGGCAGCGCCAGTGCAAGCAGGACGCGGCGAAACATCAGGCGTTCGTCAGTGCCATGAAGACCAGGGCAACTGCGGCAAGAATGCAGACCCAGGTCGAAAAACGGATGAATGCCGCGAAGGTCTTCTGATGGTCGCTTACGTCCATCGTGCCGTGTTCGTGTTCTGTCACTTCATGATCTGCCATGGCCTGTCCCTCAAAACGCCGGTTTTGCGTTTGCATAGCCTATCGCGGCGGTCCTGTCACGCCGCCGCGCGCCACAGCACGCCACCGTGATTATTCGTGCCTGCGCGTGTGATCCTGCATGCTCTGGCAAGGTTGTTGATATGTGCGACCGATTCGACAAGCGCGAGGCCGAATTCCCCTGTTCCGATCGGACGTTTGAACAGCACCGGGAAGCAATCAACCGCGGTCATCGCAGAATCAGCCATAGCCGCTGCCACTCGGTCGAGCGCGGCCACATGGTTTTCCTGCATTTGCGCCAGACGCAGGGGTAGGCCGGTGAAGGGCAGTTTATGACCTGGCAGAATCAGATGCCGGTCCTCTGCCATCTTTGCGAAACGTCCGCAGCTTTCCAGCCATTCCCCCACCGGGTCCGCCTCTGGCTCGGTCGGGTAGACCCCAAGATTGGGCGAGATGCCGGGCAAAAGCTGGTCGCCGCCAATCACCAGATCATCATCCATCGACCAGAAGGTCGCATGTTCCGGCGCGTGGCCATTGCCGATGGCGACCTTCCAGCTGCGGCCACCGAAATGCAGCATTTCACCCTCGACAATGCGCCGATAACCTGCGGGTATCGGGTGAACGCAATCAGCGAAATTGAACGGTCGCTCTGCCGCGCGCTGCGCCAGAAGGCCCGGCGGCATTCCGGCAGCCCGCCAGAACGCGATGCTTTCTGGCGGCGGGGCCTGTTGTTCGTCGATCACCAGCATACGGGCCATCAGCCAAGCGGTGCGCGTCGTCCAGAAAGCGGCCCCGTGATCCATGAACCAGCCGGCCAGCCCCAGATGATCCGGGTGATGGTGGGTCGCGATCACCCGGTTAACCGGACGGCCCGCCAAGGGACCATCCAGCAAGAGCTGCCAGATTGCGCGGGCCTTGCCGTTGTCAAAGCCGGTATCGACCAAAGTCCAACCGTCACCGTCTTCAAAGGCATAAACGTTCACATGGTCCAGCTTCATTGGAAGCGGCAGGCGCATCCAAAGCACGCCCTCGGCAACCTGAACCGCCTCACCGTTGGTGGGTGCTGTCTCCCACGGGTATCTGATAGCTGCGCTCACGCGAGGCCAAGCGCTGCGTCGCTGACAGCTTCCAGATCGGCCACGCCTGCCATGACCTCTGCCAGATCGGCCTCATGTCGGGGCAGCAGGCGATCGATGAAGATCCGGGCGAGTGCCTTTTCGTCCTCACCGCCAGCCGCACCGGCCTTCAGGTGATAATGCGCACCAAGAACAAGCGCGAAAGCCGACAGATAGGGGACCGCGCCGGCATTGCGGTCGTTCATATCCATTTCCAGCAGTTTGGCCGTCGCCTCGGACAAGGTTTGCGCGGCTGTCCAGACAGCCTCGGCACGCGCGCCGAAGGTCTGGCTGTGGCCGCGGGCCTCATCCTGTATCTCATCCAGCAAAGCCTGTGCCGCCGCACCACCATCCATCATCTTGCGACCGACGAGGTCCATTGCCTGAATCCCGTTGGTGCCTTCATAGATCGGGGTGATGCGAACGTCGCGCAGATATTGCGAGGCACCGGTCTCCTCAATATATCCCATACCGCCGTGAACCTGCACACCCGCATCGGCAACGCGGCAGCCGACATCGGTGCCATAGGCCTTTGCAATCGGCGTCAGCAGGGCCGCGCGGGCAGACCATTCGTCCTCGCCCGTCGCATTGGCCAGATCAAGTGCCGTCGCGCAGGCCAGGCAGATCGCGCGGGCGGCAAAGACCTCTGCCCGCGACACGGCCAGCATTCGACGCACATCGGCGTGACGGATGATCGGGCCGAACTGTTCGCGCTCTGCCGCGTATTCGGTGGCTTTTTGCAGCGCTGCCTCGGCAACACCAACGCCCTGCACACCGACACCCAGACGGGCTGCGTTCATCATGGTGAACATCGCGGCCATCCCGCCATGTTCTTTCCCGATCAGCCAGCCCTTCGCACCCTCATAGCTCATCACGCAGGTCGGAGAGCCGTGGATGCCCATCTTGTGCTCAAGCGAAACGACCTTGAGGCTGTTTGCCTGTCCAGGCTTGCCGTTTTCGTCGGGCAGGAATTTCGGCACCATGAACAGGCTGATCCCCTTGGTCCCCTTCACCCCGTCAGGCAGGCGCGCAAGAACGGCGTGACATGTGTTCTCATTCACATCGCTGTCGCCCCATGTGATGAAGATCTTCTGCCCGGTGATCGAATAGCTGCCGTCGCCATTCGGCTCTGCCTTCGTTTTCAGTGCCCCCACATCCGAGCCGGCGCCGGGCTCGGTCAGGTTCATGGTCCCGTTCCACTCTCCCGAAATCAGTTTCGGCAGGTAGAGCGCCTTCATCTCGTCAGTCGCATGATGCTCCAACGCCTCGATCTGGCCCTGCGTCAGCAGCGGGTTAAGCTGCAATGACAGGCAAGCACCGGCGATCATTTCCGCCACCGACATGTTCAGCGATTGCGGCAAGCCCGCGCCGCCATGTTCGGGATCGGCAGACAGACCGATCCAGCCCCCCTCGGCAATTGCGGCAAAACCCTTGTCAAAGCCGGGCGAGGAGCGCAGCACACCGTTTTCAAGCCGGGCCGGATTCTGGTCGCCAGCCACGTTCAACGGCGCCAGCACTTCGGCGGCCATTCGGCCTGCTTCGGTCAGGATGGCATCAACCATGTCGCCGCTGGCCTCCGCGAAGTCGTCCGTCGCGGCGACCTTGTCGAATGGAACTACGTTGTCGAGAATGAACTTAATCTGATCCACGGGCGCACGATACGGCATGATCTCCCCCTCGCCGTCTTGCCGGAAAGGCTTGCGGCGTTTATTCAAGTTGACTTGAGGACATGATTACCGGGCCAGCATTGCCTAGCAAGCCCTGTCCGGAAAAACCCTGCGTAACGACGGTCTTAGAGTTTGATGCAAGTCGAAACCCGCCTGCTCACCCCCGAAGCTGAACATCTGGCTTATGCAGCGATGAGGCTTGCGCAGGGCCACCTGGTCGCCATGCCGACAGAAACGGTCTACGGGTTGGCTGCGAATGCCCGCAATGCGGACGCTGTCGCAAGAATTTATGAGGTCAAGGGCAGGCCAAGCTTTAACCCTCTGATCGTTCACGCGCCGGACCTGCCAACGGCCGAAACCATCGGAATTTTCAATAATCAGGCAAAACAACTTGCCACCACATTCTGGCCGGGCGCGTTGACATTGGTTGTCCCGCTGCTGCCGGAATCGGGGATCGCGTCAATCGTGACGGCGGGGCTGGATACGATTGCGATACGCGTGCCCGCCCATCCGGTTGCGCAGGATCTGCTGCACGCATTTGGCGGGGTTGTCGCGGCCCCGTCAGCGAATCTGTCGGGCCGGATCAGCCCGACCACAGCGGCGCATGTGATGGGTGGTCTGGATGGAAAGATCGCCGCCGTGATTGATGCCGGACCATGCGAAGTGGGTGTCGAATCGACGATCATCGGCTGGCAGGCGGGCCGCCCGGTCCTGCTGCGCCCCGGCGGCATCCCTATCGAGGCGATTTCCGACAGTCTCGGGCAGGCAGTGACCCTGCCCGCCGCGAATATGGACCCGAGCAGACCGGCAGCGCCCGGCATGTTGTCCAGCCATTACGCCCCGCAAGCTTCGGTCAGGCTGAACGCCAAGGCGGCTGAAGACGGTGAATTCCTGATCGGCTTCGGTGCGGTCACCGGAGACATCACCCTGTCCGCCACGGGTGATATGGTCGAGGCCGCGGCGAAGCTTTTCGACACCCTTCACCGAGCTGACGAAACCGGCAGACCCATTGCCATCGCGGCTGTGCCGTCCAACGGTCTGGGCCGCGCCATAAACGACCGCCTGCGCAGGGCAGCCGCGCCGCGCTAGAGCCGCCGCTCGCGTTACCGTCAGGCGCGCCCCGCCGCACCCGATAGCGACAGCGGATCAACACCTAGCGAGCCAAGCGCCCGCATCCAGGCAGCATCGGGCTCACCGAAGGCATAATCGGGGTCCATATCGGCAATCAGCCATCCATTCGCCCGGATTTCATCGTCCAACTGCCCCGGTCCCCAACCGGAATAGCCAAGCGCCAGAATTGCCTTGGCCGGGCCGCGACCCTCTGCCAGATCAACCAGGATATCGCGAGTGGTTGTCAGCGCCAGCCCGCTGCCGACATCCATAGAGCCTTCGGGGTCGACCTCATGGTGCGGATGCAGAACGAAGCCGCGCACAGGCTCTACCGGGCCGCCGGTACGAACGGGCAGGTCGGCATTTCCGCCGCTGTCCTCAATCCCCAGCATCTCCAGCAGCTTGGGAAATACCATACCACGCATCGGCTGGTTCAGAATGATTCCCATCGCCCCTTCTTCCGAATGGGCGCAGATCAGCACGACAGAGCGTTGGAAACGCTGATCACCCATTTCAGGCATGGCAATCAGTATCTTGCCGGTCAGGTCGCTTTCATCGGTCATCGCGTACCTCCTAGCCTTCAAGATCGGCCTTCGCCGGCGTTTCGGCAAGGGCTTGTCGAAAAGGTGATTTCAGCAGGCGGCGTTGGCGCGGTAGACGAGGGGCATGAAACTCTTGCCTGTCCTGATTTTGATCACCGCCCTGCCCGCCGCCGCGCAAGACCTTCCCCAAGGCTTGCAATCTGCCCGCCTGATGCCCGGATGGATGACAGAGGACGGGCAAAGGACCGCCGCTCTGGAACTGGTGCTGGAGCCTGGGTGGAAGACCTATTGGCGCAGCCCCGGTGATGCCGGCCTGCCGCCGGAATTCGACTGGAAGGGCAGCAATATCGGGAAGGTGACGTTCCATTGGCCTGCGCCGGAGGTGATCGTGTCGGACGGCATTCGGACGCTGGGATACCATGACCGTCTGGTGCTGCCCTTCACGGTCGAGCCAGAGCAGGGCGGCGAGCCTATCGGCATTTCTGCCGATGTCACATTCGGCTTGTGTGAGAATATCTGTATCCCCGCATCTCTGGAACTTTTCGCGCCCGCAGCAGGCGCTGTGCCCGACCCCGCAATTCAGGCGGCCATGGATGCCGCGCCCGCGCTTGTGAACCGGAAGCCTGCCTGCGAGATTGGCGAGATCGAGGACGGGATGAGCGTCACGCTAAGCACACCCGAACCCGGCGCGGAACTGGCCGTCGAATATGGCGGCGCGCCGGATATCTGGGTGTCAGCGCCAGAGTTCAACGCTGAGCGCTCCGAAGTAACGGTCGATCTGGTCGCGCCAGGCGGCAAGCCGTTCCCGGTCGATCCCGCTGCCGTGGTCCTGACCGTGCTTGGGCAGGATGGCGCAACCGAATTTCGTGGTTGCGCCGCAGGCTAGGCATCAGACGCCAAGGCACCACCGCATGATCGCCTTTTGCGCGTGAAGCCGGTTTTCGGCCTCATCGAAAATGACAGAGTGCGGGCCATCCATCACCGCACTCGTCGCCTCATCATTGCGATGGGCAGGCAGGCAATGCATGAACAAGGCATCCGGCTTAGCCTTCGCCATAAGCTCTTCATTGACCTGATAGCCGCGAAGCTGGTTATGCCGACGCTCTTTCGCGGATTCGGGATCGTGCATACTGACCCATGTGTCAGTCACGACCAGATCGGCACCGTCAACGGCTTTGCTCGGATCCCGCTCAATCTCGGCGCTCACGCCCTGCTGACGCGCGAAGTCCAGCCACTCACGCTCTGGGTCGAGGGTTTGGGGGCCCGTAAAGGTGAAGTCGAAGCCGAACTGGCCCGCCGCGTGAAGGAAGGATGCACAGACATTGTTTCCATCGCCCGACCAGACGACTTTCTTGCCGTCGATGGGACCGCGATGTTCCTCATATGTCAGCACATCGGCCATGATCTGGCAGGGATGGGTGCGGTTGGTCAGCCCGTTGATGACCGGAACCGTCGCATATTCCGCCATTTCGTGCAGCGTCGCCTCTTCAAAGGTGCGGATCATGATCAGATCGACGTAACGGCTGAGAACGCGCGCGGTATCGGCAATCGTTTCGCCATGGCCAAGCTGCATTTCCTTGCCGGACAGAACCATTGTCTGACCGCCCAGCTGGCGGACGCCGACGTCAAAGCTGACACGCGTGCGGGTCGACGGCTTTTCAAAGATCAGCGCCACCATGCGCCCGGCAAGCGGCTGGTCGTCATCCGGCGTTCCCTTTGGCCGGCCATTGCGGGCCGTTTTCATCGCGCGTGCATTGTCGATGATGGATCTGAGTTCGGCCTTATCCGTGGTGTGAATATCAAGAAAGTGCTTCATCTGTCTGTCTTTCGGCTGGATCGGGCCAGCAAGCCCATAACTTGAACCGGGGTCAAGGGGGCGCTGCCCCCGGCGCGCGTTCCGCGCACCTCCCCCGAGGTATTTCGGCACCAAAGACCCGTTATCGTCGGCGCGTCATCACCAGCACAGGCTTGCCATCGGCATCGGGCCGGATGACGTCGCCGTCAAAGCCTGCCTTGCGATAGGCGCGGACGGCGGCGACATTATCTGTTGTCGGGTCGATGGCCAGCATCGAGACATCCGCCAGCAGGCTGTCGCCAAGCTGGCGCAGCCACGCGCCGCCGTGACCGAAACCTTTCGGCCCGCTGAAAAGGTCGAGCGCAATGGTGTCATACGGCAGATGGCCGAATTGCGGTGCCGGCCAGCGGCGTGCGCGGTAGTGCTGGACATATGCGATGGGTTCGTCATCTAGGCTGACGATCATCGGCGAAACTGACGGATCGGCGATATGTTCGCGTATGCCCTTTATCTGGTCCGGCCCGTTCGGCCACCAGCGGCTGACCTGTAACTGGCCAAGCCAGCCCGAAAGCATGGTCAGATCATTGCCCGTGACGGCGCGGAAATCATACTCAGCCATTCAGCGATCCCGCCGCCTTGTCCAGACGATCAACTGCTTCGGCGATTTCTTCGTCGGTGATGTTGAGCGGCGGCAGAAGCCGCACCACATTATCCGCCGCCGCGACGGTCAGAAGCTGCTGGCTATATCCCGCCTGCACAAGATCGCCGGGCGCAATCTTGCATTTCAGCCCCAGCATAAGGCCCTGCCCGCGCACGCTTTCGAAAACGCGGGGATGACTGGCGACCAGACCCTCCAGCTTCTGGCGCATCAGCGCGCCTTTGCGCGTGACCTCGGCCAGGAAGTCAGGTTCGGCGACGATTTCCATTACGCGTACGCCGACCGCGCAGGCCAGCGGGTTGCCGCCATAGGTCGAACCATGCGTGCCCGCGACCATGCCCGCTGCGGCGCTTTGCGTGGCCAGCACTGCGCCCAAGGGGAAGCCACCGCCAATGCCCTTGGCGACCATCATGATATCGGGCGCGATGCCCGCAAATTCATGCGCGAACAGCCGACCGGTGCGGCCCATACCGCACTGAACCTCGTCAAGGATCAGCAGGGTGCCGGTATCATCACAGAGCTTTCGGATCTCTCGCAGATCTTCATCAGGCAGGGGCCGGATACCGCCTTCGCCCTGCACAGGCTCTATCATCACGGCGCAGGTCCGGTTGGTAATGGCCGTGCGCAACGCCTCTGTGTCGCCGAAGGGAAGCTGACGGAAGCCCGGCATCAGAGGGCCGAAGCCCTTGACCATCTTTTGGGATCCGGCCGCCGCGATGGCACCGGTGGAGCGGCCGTGAAAAGCGCCCTCAAATGTCAGGATCTCCACGCGCTCGGGCTCGCCCTTTTCGTCGTGGTATTTGCGGGCCATCTTGATCGCCAGCTCTGCGGCCTCGGTCCCGGAATTGGTGAAAAAAACCGTATCCGCGAAGGTGTTTTCGACCAGCAGATCGGCCAGCTTTTCCTGCTGCGGGATATTGTAGAGGTTTGAGACATGCCAGATCTTGCCCGCCTGTTCGATCAGTGCGCCGACCAGATCGGGATTGGCGTGGCCGAGCGCATTGACCGCAATACCCGCCCCCAGATCCAGATAGCGCGTTCCGTTCTGGGCAATGGCCCAGACCCCTTCGCCACGCTCAAACGTGATGGGCGCACGGTTATAGGTCGGCAGAACATGCGGGAAGTCGGACATGAGAAGGCTCCTTCAGGCTGGCCTTGGGTCGGGATAGCAGATGGATTGCGCCCGTGTAACCGCCGGACATGCGGGATCATACGCCTCAGCGGCGTCGGGGACAGGCAATAAGGGCAGTCCATACGATCATGCGGATTGAATGGGGCAAAAGCGACGTGACGGCAAGCGCTATTTTCGCTGCCAGAGATCCCAGCGATTGCCCCAGAGGTCGCGGAACTTCGCGACACGGCCATATTCGGTCTCGCGCGGGGTTTCTTCGAAATGCACGCCTTCGGCCAGCATACGGGCGTGATCCGCGTCGTAATCATCAGAGTGCAGGAAGAACCCGACGCGCCCGCCGGTCTGATTACCGATAAAACCCTGCTGCCTTTCCCCATTGGCACGGGCCAGAAGAATGGCACAGCCCCCACCCTTCGGCGCGACGACGACCCAGCGTTTCGGACGCCCGTCATCGGTCAGCGAAGGGCTGTCCTCGACCAGATCGAAATTCAGAGCTCGCCGGAACCAATCGATCGCACGGTCATAATCGTCGATGACAAGGGTGATCAGGGCAAGATGGCTCATGGTTTCAACCGGTATCCACTGCGCAGAAGCCACCACGCCAGTGTACAGACCGCGATGACGACCAGCAGGCAGACCACGAAGCCCAAGACCGGGCTTGCATCGCTGACGCCTGTGAATCCGAAGCGGGCACCGTCTATCAGATAGAAGATCGGGTTGGCATGGCTGATCGCGCGAAAAAAGGGTGGCAGCGCCTCGATCGAGTAGAATGTGCCGGAAAGGAAGCTGAGCGGTGTCACGATGAAATTGGAAATCGCCGCCATCTGGTCGAATTTCTGCGCGAGGATGCCACCCAGCAGACCCAGCCCGCCCATGAGGAGTGCACCAAGGACAACGAAAGCCACCGCAATTACGGGATGTTCGGGAAGCTGACCCAACAGCAGCGCCATGCCCGCGCCGATGACCACGGCGACAAGTCCCGCACGGGCGACGGCACCAATCAGGTAACCTGCCAAAATCTCTCCGCCCGAAAGGGGCGGCATCAGCGTGTCGACGATATTGCCCTGCATTTTCGACGAAACGATGCTGGACGACGTGTTGGCAAAACTGTTCTGGATGACCGACATCATCAGAATGCCGGGGCCAAGAAAGGCGAGATAGGGCAGGCCCATGATCTCTCTGTCGCCTCGCCCGAGGGCGACGCTGAAAACGATGACAAACAGCCCCGCCGTCATCAAGGGCGCAAAGATCGTTTGCTGCCAGACGGCCATGAATCGCATGATCTCGCGGCGGGACAAGGTGTACAGACCCAGCCAGTTTATCCGCCCGAATCGGCGGGAACCCATGGGTTGGCGGGAAATCGTGTCAGATTCAGTCATGTCGGCTTCTTGAATTGGCAGGCGGGGCAGGATATTTCTGGGCATTCCCGGTGTGACCGGGCAAGTCTGAAAATGCAAGATGGGCGGACGATCCGCCGGAAAGGCCGATATGTCCTGGACCGACGAACGGGTCGAAACGCTGAAGCGGATGTGGTCCGAAGGCCAGTCCGCCAGCCAGATCGCGAAAGAGCTGGGCGGCGTCACGCGCAATGCGGTGATCGGCAAGGTTCACCGCCTCGGCCTGTCCAACCGGGATGAGCCGGAGGCAGAGGCATCGACTTCTGCACCGAAGGCAGAACCGGCAAAAGCCGAGGCCAAGGCCAAGCCCGCGCCAAAGGCGAAACCTGCGCCCAAGGCAGAACCAGCAAAGGCCGAGGCCAAGCCCGCCCCGGCAGAGCCGGAGCCATCGACCCAATCGGCAGAACCGCCTGCAACGGTCTCTTTCTCTAACCGGCGGCCTATCGTGCCAGCGGGCCAGCCGCTGCCGCCGCAGCCTTCCGCGAATGAAATCAGCCCGGAAGCTTTGGCCAATGTGCGCGAGGTCGAGAAGAAGGCCCGTAAGCTGTCGCTGATGGAACTGACCGAACGCACCTGCAAATGGCCGATCGGCGATCCGGCAACCGAAAGGTTCTGGTTCTGCGGCTTGCCCAGCCAGGCAGGCAAACCCTATTGCGAGGCCCATGTCGGCGTTGCGTTTCAGCCCATGAGCTCGCGCCGCGACCGCCGGCGCTGATGCTTGCATGGCTTGATCAGCCGGAAACCGGCGATGCCGCATGACCGAAATCGACGAGATCGAGATTGACGGGCGCGGGCTGTTGTGCCCCCTGCCCGTCCTGCGATTGCGTAAAGTCCTGACGGGGCTGCCCGCAGGCAGCCGTGTTACCCTGATCGCCACCGACAAAATGGCCGCCGTCGACGTCCCGCATTTCTGCACGCAGGCCGGGCATGAGTTGCTTTCCGTGACTGAACGCGACGGCGAGACGCGTTACGAGGTCATGCGCGGCGATGCCTACGCCTGCCGCGCCGACGATCAGCGCGCCTGACCCAACCGACCTGCGGCAATGGCCGCCATATTCAGAATGTCGCTGACAGTCGAAGAGGTCGAGCAGATCTGGATCGGCTTGGCCACCCCGGTCAGAATCGGGCCGATCACCGTTGCGCCTGCCATTTCCTGCATCAGCTTGACAGAGATAGAGGCAGAATGCCGCGCAGGCACAACAAGCACATTCGCCGGCGCGCTCAGCCGAGAGAACGGGAACTTCGCCGCCTGATCCATATTCAGCGCGACATCGACCGTCATTTCGCCCTCATATTCGAAATCGACGCCGCGCCGGTCGAGGACATGGGTCGCCTCTGCCATTTTCTCGGCCCGTTCCGAAATCGGATAGCCGAAATTCGAGAAGGACAGGAAGGCCACGCGAGGCTCCAGCCCCAGATGGCGGGCGACATGGGCACCACGCACGGCGATATCGGCCAGATCCTCGGCCTCGGGCCATTCATGAACCAGAGTATCGCCGATCAGCACGATCCGGCCCTTGTGCAGGACAGCCGTAATGCCGACCGTCCCGTCCTGAGGGCGCACATCGAAAACCTGCCCGATCTGGGACAGCACATGCGCGTTCTTGCGTGTCGCACCCGTCACCAGCCCGTCGCCATGCCCATGCGCCAGCATCAGCGAGGCAAAAATGTGACGGTCGCGGTTGACCTCTTTATGCGCGTCCTCGCGGTCGACGCCCTTGCGCTGCAACCTAGCGTAAAGGAAATCATGATAGGCATCGAGGTGCCGCGTATTGGCCGCGTTCACGACCGTCAGTTCGCGCACGGCATCGCCCAACCCGGCTGCTTCCAGCTTCTTGCGCACATCGTCCTCGCGACCCACCACGATGGACGCGCCCATGCCGCCCCGCTGCCAGGCCACGGCCGCACGCAGAACACGCGGATCGTCGCCTTCAGCGAAGATCATCCGCGCCTGTCGCTGCCTTGCGCGGGCGTGAATGCCCTGAAGAATTGCCGCCGTCGGGTCCATGCGGGCCTGTAGCGCGTCGCGATAGGTTTCCATGTCGATGATGGGCCGCCGCGCCACGCCGGTATCCATCCCGGCTTTGGCAACGGCGGGCGGCACGACATGGATCAGACGGGGATCAAATGGCGTGGGGATGATATAGTCGCGGCCGAATTGCAGCTTGCGCCCATAGGCGACGGCGACTTCATCCGGCACATCCTCTCTTGCCAGTTCCGCGAGTGCCTGCGCACAGGCGATCTTCATCTCGTCGTTGATGGCGCGGGCATGAATGTCCAGGGCACCCCGGAACAGATAGGGGAAACCAAGGACGTTATTCACCTGATTGGGATAATCGCTGCGGCCCGTCGCCACGATGGCGTCGGGACGGACCTCATGCGCATCCTCTGGGGTGATTTCCGGATCGGGGTTGGCCATGGCGAAGATGACCGGGTTTTCGGCCATGCTTTCCACCATCGCCTGCGTCACCGCACCTTTGGCCGAAACGCCAAGAAACACGTCAGCACCCTTCATCGCCTCTTCCAGCGTTCGGGCATCCGTCACGGCCGCATGGGCCGATTTCCACTGGTTCATGCCCTCTGTCCGGCCCTGCCAGATCACGCCCTTGGTGTCGCACATGATGCAATTGTCGTGCCGCGCACCCATCGCCTTCAGCAGTTCCAGGCATGCGATGCCGGCCGCACCCGCACCGTTCAGGACGATGCGCACATCCTCGATCTTCTTACCGGAAAGTTCGAGCGCGTTGATCAGCCCCGCCGCGCAGATCACCGCGGTGCCGTGCTGGTCGTCATGAAAGACGGGGATGTCCATCAGCTCTTTCAGGCGCTGCTCGATAATGAAGCATTCCGGTGCCTTGATATCTTCAAGGTTCACGCCGCCGAAGGTTGGCCCCATCAGGCGAACGGCCTGAATGATCTCGTCGGGGTCTTCGGTATCCAGTTCGATGTCGATGGCATTCACGTCGGCAAAGCGTTTGAACAGAACCGCCTTGCCTTCCATGACCGGCTTCGACGCAAGCGCCCCCAGATTACCAAGCCCAAGAATCGCCGTCCCGTTAGAGACGACAGCGACGAGGTTCCCCTTCGTCGTATAGTCATAGGCTGTCTCGGGTCGTTCGGCGATCGCCTCGACCGGGACTGCGACGCCCGGCGAATAGGCCAGCGAAAGATCGCGCTGCGTCGCCATCGGGGTCGAAGGCACGACGTCGAATTTCCCCGGCCGGGGGTCCATGTGATAGGAAAGCGCCTCTTCCGGCGTAATGCGGGCGGTGCGGGGCTTGTTGTCGGTCATGGAGTCCTCCGGCCAGATGTCACGGCCTCTCTACGCGCAGCGCGAAGGGCCCTCAATCGGTTTGCGCCACCATTACGCGGCTGGCCGATCCTTTGGCGCCTTCACATTGAAGACAGCGCAATAAAGGGCGGGCACGAAAAGCAGCGTGATCAGCGTTCCCGCGATAATGCCGCCCATCATTGCATAGGCCATCGGTCCCCAGAATACCTGCCGGGCAATTGGTATCAGCGCAAGACTGGCCGCCGCTGCCGTCAGCAGAATCGGCCGCGCCCGGCTGTCGGATGCCTCATACACAGCACGCCAGCGATCATGGCCATGTTCGATAAGGTTCTGCACCTCATGCACAAGGATGATCGAGTTTCGGATCAGGATTCCGGCAAGTGCCAAAATCCCCAGAATTGCGACGAACCCCATTGGCACGTTGAAGCCAACCAGCACTATCACCACGCCAATCAAGCCAAGCGGTGCCGCGGCGAATACAATGGCGGCAAGCCGGAAGCTTTGCATCTGCGCCATGATCAACACCGCCATGACCAGCAGCATCATCGGCACGACTGCCGCAATCGGTTCCTGACTTTCAGCAGAGTTTTCAACGGTGCCGCCCACCACGACCTTCACGGTCGGCGGCAGCGTTTCCTGAAAGGCGGCGACTTCATCGGACAGATCGGCGACAAGCGTTGCCGGTTGATCTCCGCTGGCGATATCAGCCTTCACCGTAACCGTTGGCAGCCCGTCGCGCTGAAGGATCAGGGGTTGTTCGGTACCATATTCAACACTTGCCAGGCTCGCCAGCGGAATGGGCGTGCCCGAAGCCGTCGAAAGCTGCAGGTTGCGCAGCGTGTCGATAGAGCTGCGCTCATCCGCGTTGCCGCGCGCGACCACGTTAATCAGGAACTCACCATCGCGCAGTTGCGTGACCGTCTGGCCCGAGAAAAGCACCGACAGCGCGTCGGCAATATCAGCCGAACTTATGCCCAGCCGTCGCGCCTGATCCTGACTGACGTTAAGACGAACCGTCCGCGCAGGCTCATTCCAGTCGAGCGCCACGTCACGAAGCCGCTCATCACCTGCCAGAACCGCCGCAAGCTGGCGGGCGGCATCAAGTGTGCTTTCTATCTCTGGCCCCGTGACGCGGTATTGCACGGGCTTGCCGACCGGCGGCCCGATCTCAAGGTTCTTCACATAAAGACTCTCACCCACGAAAACCGTGCTGGCGAGGTCGTTCAGCTTCGCCTTCAGGCGATCGCGTGCTTCCAGATCCGGCGTCTGGATGACGATCTGACCCATATGCGGCCCTGCTGTCGGCACATCCATCGCCAGAACAAAGCGCGGCGCTCCGTCCCCGATATAAGACGTCCAGAACAGCACGTCCTCATCGTCTTCGAGATAGCTTTCCAGACGGTCGAACACGTCCTGTGTCGCGGCGATGGACGAATTGTGGCGCAACTCGACATCGACCAGAATCTCTGGCCGGTCCGACGTCGGGAAAAACTGCTGCTGAATGAACTGCATTCCCCATATGGACGTACCAAAGGCGATCACCGTGACGGCAATTGTCACCCACTTGAATCGCATCGCAGCGTAAAGCGCACGGTGAAAGTTACGCCGCAGCCAACCGGGCTTCTCGCTTTTGTGCTTCATCTTCTTCGGCAGGAAGGTCACGCCCAGGATCGGCGCGAACAGCACCGCGACCACCCAGCTGAC
This sequence comes from Paracoccus albus, assembly GCF_027913035.1. Taxonomy (NCBI): domain Bacteria; kingdom Pseudomonadati; phylum Pseudomonadota; class Alphaproteobacteria; order Rhodobacterales; family Paracoccaceae; genus Paracoccus; species Paracoccus albus. Next base: position 3,205,148 of record NZ_CP115775.1, on the reverse strand, counting down.
AACCAGAGATACCGCGATCACCACGAACAGCGAGAAGGTGAATTCCCCCGCGTCAGAGTTGTTCAGGCCAATAGGGATAAAACCCGCGACCGTCACAAGCGTGCCGCTTAGCATCGGAAAAGCAATAGACGTCCAGGCATAGGACGCCGCATCCGTCAGCGTCTCGCCCAGCTCCAACCGCGAAATCATGGTCTCAATCGCGATCATGGCGTCATCGACCAACAGGCCAAGCGCGATGATCAAAGCACCCAGCGAAACCCGTTGCAGGGTGATTCCATAGTAATCCATCAACACAAAAGTAATCGCCAGCACCAGCGGGATCGTCATCGTCACCACCATCCCGGCACGCAGGCCAAGGCTGATAAAGCTGACGACAAGAACAATCGCCACGGCCTCGACAAGTGCCTGCACGAAATGGCCGACGGCCTCCTCGACGACATGGGGCTGATCGGCGAACTTCGCCATCTCTATCCCGATGGGCAGATCAGCGGCTACATCGGCCATCAGACCGTCGACCTGCTCGCCGAATTCCAGAATATTGCCGCCTTCCTTCATGCCGATCTGCAATCCGATTGCCTGTTTGCCATTATAGCGGAACAGAGAATCCGGCGGATCCTGATAGCCGCGGCGAACCGTGGCGACATTGGCGAGGTTGAAATAGCGGTCGCCCACCCGCAGGTTGACGTTCGAGATTGAAGTCGTCGTGCTGAATTGTCCGTCCACGCGGACAAGAATGCGTTCCGGCCCCGACTGAATCACCCCGGATGGCGCGATGGCGTTCTGATTGGTCAGTGTCGCCACAACCTCATCAAGGTTAAGCCCCAGTGCCGCCAGCCGCGAGGGGGAGAATTCCAGATAGATTTCCTCCTCCTGATTGCCCAGCAGTTCTACCTTGCCAGCCAGCGGCAGGGCCTGCACCTGATCGCGGATATCGTCGACACGGTCTCGAAGCTCTCGCATCGAGAAACCATCGGTTGTGAAGGCGTAGATATTGCCGAAGACGTCGCCGAAATTGTCGTTGAACTGAAAACCCGCGAATTCCTGCGGGAAATCTGGGCGAATGTCGGACATCATCTGCCGGACACGTTTCCAGACCTCGGGAACTTCGGGCCCCTTTACGGTCGGAAGAAGTTCGACATACACCACCGTCTGACCGGGCATGGTGACAGAGCGCGTGAATTTCAGCTCATCCAGCTCTTCAAGCTTGTTTTCGATCCGCTTGGTCACCTGATCGAGCGTTTCGTCGATCGTGGCGCCGGGAAGTGCTGCGGCGATGACCATCACCTTGATGGTGAAATTCGGATCCTCTTCACGGCCGAGATTGGTATATGAAATTGCCCCTGCCAGCATAGAGACGATCAGCAGAAACCACACGAAGCTGCGGTGTTTCAGCGCCCAGTCGGACAGGTTGAACCGGCGGTGGGGCGTCATGGCTCTACCCTTCTTCCTACGGCTTGTCCTTCCGTCAGGGAATGGACACCGCGAATGACGATTTCCTCGCCATGTTCAATGCCAGAGGCAATCTGCGCCTGACCATCGACAATCGCAGCAACCGAAACCACGCGTTCTGACACGCTGGCTGCGTCGCCCTGACGTGTCACCACCCAGACCGTCGGCTTTTCCTCGCTGCCTGCGATTGCGACAGCGGGCAAGGTCAGCACGGCTCCCGGCTCATCCGCACGCTGGGCGCGGATCAGCGCGTTCAGCCGAAATTCGGCCGCATCATCCATCGTCAGATGCAAGCGCCTCGTCCGGGTCGCGGCATCTGCCAGAGGATCTATCCGGCTGACATGCCCGCTGGTTGCGGTATCCGGGTCGGATTCCAGCCAGATCGAGACCTCCGTCCCCACCGGCTGGCCCACGACTACGGATTCGGGCAAGTCGATCACCGCTTCCTTCGTGCTTTCATCGGAAAGGGTAAGGATCGGGGTGCCGGCGGCGACCACCGCGCCGGGATTTTCCAGCACCGCAGAAACTATACCGTCAAATGGCGCCGCCAACCGTGCGAATCCCTCGGCATCCTCGGCGCGAAGCAATTCAGATCGCGCCTGTTCAAGCCCCGCCCGCGCGGCGCTGAGGCTGCGTTCTGCCTGTTCAAGCTGCGCCTGCGTGGCCACGTTGCGCGCCTCAAGGTCGCGAACACGGTTTGCCGCGGTCTCTGCCGTTTCAAGCGTCACCTCTGCCGTGTCCACGGCGGCACGCGCCGCACGCACATTGTCCTGCAGGTCGTCGGGCGTCAGTTCGGCCAGAATATCGCCCATCTCGACCCTGTCGCCCACATCGACCGGACGCGAGGACAGGCGACCAAGCGTCTGGAACCCCAGATCAACCTCTGTCGCTGCAACCACCACACCGGGAAAGCTGCGCCGCTCTGACGGAATGTCCTGCACGATCTCTGACACGACGGGACGAGGTGGCAGGTCTGCTTGTGGTTCGTCATGACTGGCCCAGGGAAGCTGGAACGCCTGCGCGGAATGAGACGCGGCCAACAGCAGCGCCATAAGGACAAAACGGATCAACTGTCTGCCCCCGCATTTGCAATGGCCCGTCCGGGAAACAGAAGCTGCGAGCCAGAGCCGACAACCGTTTCACCGTCCTCGACACCGCCGGAGAGCAGCACGACCCCGTCATCGAATCGCTCTACCTCGACTTCGCGCAGTTCGCTGGTCGATTCCGCAGTCACCACCCAGACGGCTGGCTTACCATCGGAGGAAGTCAGCGCCGTCCACGGCACGACAACAGCCTCGCCGGTCGACAGAACCATTTCGCCGCTGACAGATGCGCCAAGCAAGGCGACGTCCTCAGGCGCGTCGTGAACCCGTGCAGTGATGCGAACAGAACCCGTTTCGGCATCCACCAGCGGCGCAATCTCGGTTATTTCGCCCGTCATCGGCGACGCCTCGACATCAATCGTTTCCAACGCGACAGGCTTTCCCATCGCATCGCCAAGATGCGCGATATCCGGGGTCAGAAAGATAGCCTCGATCCCGCCGACGGCCGCCAGCGACAGAACCGCCTGCGCCTCACCGACGACCTGCCCCGGCTCTCCGCTGCGGGCGGTCACGACGCCATCGAAGGGTGCAACCAGATCTGTATCCTCGACAGAGCGTCGCGCCTGATCCTGGGCGCTTTCAGCCTGTTTGGTTGCGGCCTCGGCCTCGCTCAATGCCTGCCTTGCCTCGTCGCGGGCGGCGCGGGTGCCGACACCGCGATCCAGCAGGGCCTGCGCCCGCTCAGCCGCCTGCCGCGCCTGATTTTCGGTGGCAACCGCCGATTCCAGCGTCGCCTCCGACGCGTTAAGCGATTGCTGCAGCTGAAGCGGGTCGATACGCGCAAGAAGCTGGCCTTGGGTGAACTCATCTCCCTCGCTCACCAGCATCTCGACGATGCGGCCACCTTCACGAAAGCCGATATCGACGCTGTCGAGCGCCTCCAGAGTGCCGGTCAAACGCACTGCGACGCCGATCTGACTGGATTCCGCCTCAACATACTCGACCAGCAGCGGGTCTGCTGCCCTTGCTGATTCAGCGCCAAAGGCAGATACTATCACGACAAATGCGCAAGAGTACGTAAATGAGCGTTCGGGAAACATCTTTGCTGCTCCAAAATCTGCGTCATAAATGAATGAGATAGCGGAAAATTAAAAGTCTGGGGTCAGGCAGGTTGCCGCAACGTCACGGATGGACTAGCTCCAATCTGCGGCACTAGCACCCGAAGACGGGATATAGACACGAAATTTGTCTAAGAGGAAGTGCGCTAAAGTTACATGAATGTCGCAAGTTTGACCGATATTAGCGTTAACATCGGCCCAGACCGCTGATTGATTGAACTTTCCGCAGCTTCGATGATTGTAAATCTCAGTGGGGCGGGTCAGAGGCGAAACCGAAGATTAAAAATATGTTGCGAGTAAGTGATCAGATCAGCATCGAAGAATGGGAGTTGGTAGAAAGTTTTACCCGCGCGCAGGGGCCCGGAGGGCAGAACGTCAACAAGGTCGCCTCGGCGGTGGAGCTTCGCTTTGAAGCTGAGCGTTCGCCGAACCTGCCGGACCCGGTGAAGCGCCGCCTGAAGCGCCTTGCAGGCCGCCGCTGGACGCAAGACGGGGCAATCGTGATTCTCGCGCAGGAAACCCGCAGTCAGGCCCGCAACCGAGAACTTGCCAGAGAACGGCTGGCAGAGCTTATCAGCCGCGCCACGGTCGCACCGAAGCGGCGCATTCCGACGCGACCTACATTGGGCAGCAAACGGCGCAGGCTGGCCAGCAAGACGCAGCGCGGGCAAGTGAAAGCCCTGCGCGGCCGGGTCGATCACAGCGATGAATAGCACGGTGCGCAATACAATCGGCAAAATACTCGGCCGGCGACCGCCTGTCTTGCAGGTCGCAGCCCTGTGTCTCGACCCCAAGACAAAAAAGGTCCTGCTGATCACCAGTCGCGGCACCGGTCGCTGGATCATTCCCAAAGGCTGGCCGATGAGCGGTCGCAGCGCTTCGGGCGCGGCATTGCTGGAAGCATGGGAAGAAGCCGGCGTTCGCGGGACTGCAAAAGAAAAGCCGATCGGCTACTATGGCTATAACAAAGGGCAAGGGCACGGGCTTACGATCCCGATCAACGTGCAGGTCCACCTGATCCGCGTGAACAAGATGGACAGCGAATTTCCCGAAGCCAATGAACGCAGCCGCAAATGGTTTACCCCGGCAGAGGCGGCAAAGCTTGTGGATGAGGACGAGCTGAAGAAACTGCTTCGCAACTTCCGGCCCTGAGCCATAATCCAAGCCTTGCCGACGACCGTCTATCCCCTATTTATGCCGCCATGCCGACAAAGAACGATTACAGAATACTCGACAAGGATCTGACCCGGCTCGGCCATGCAGAGGGTGCCGGGCGTATCGCGTCGCGCCCATTGCGTCGTATTGGCCTTGTGCTGGCCATCTTGCTGCTGGCCGTGCTTCTGGCGGTTGTCGGTGGCACCGGGTTGCCGGTGTCCGCGTCGGTTGTGCTTGGCTTCAGCGTTGCCATCTATCTCGGCCTTAATATTGGCGCGAACGACGTTGCAAACTCTGCCGGGGCGGCGATTGGGGCAAATGCCATGCCGGTTGGTCTGGGTCTGGCGGCGGTGGCCCTGGCCCAATTGGCGGGGGCACATGTCGCCGGTCATTCCGTAACCGAAACAATCGCCCGCGACATATTGGAAATCAGCGCCGTAGGGACCGGCGCGACGTCAGCACGCATCATGGCAGCGGCGCTGATAGGTGCCGCGCTGTGGATTACATTTGCCAACTGGGCACGGGCGCCAGTTTCGACCACGCATAGCGTCATCGGCGCGGTTTCCGGTGGGGGCATGGCGGGGCTGGGCTTGGCCGCCGTCAACTGGCCGGTCGTCGCCGGGATCGCGATAAGCTGGATCGCGGCCCCAGTCATTTCGGCATTGTTTGCCGCGGCACTGCTGGGTTTCCTGCGTTGGCGCGTGCATTTCGCACCGGACAGGGCGGCCGCCGCGCGTGTCTGGCTGCCCGTCATGATCGGCTCTACCGCAGCCGTCTTCGCGACATATCTGATCATTCTCATTCAGGAAAACCCGCCAAGCTATCTTGAGTTGGTCCTCTGCGCTCTGCTCGGCCTTGCGGCAGGCATCGCGGCCCGCCTGCAGCTGGAGGGCGAGATCAAAAACGGTGCGGATCACAAGCTGACACTGAAGCGTCTGCTGACCGGCCCGCTGGTGATTACGGCGCTGCTTTCTGGCTTTGCACATGGTGCCAATGATGTCGCCAATATCGCGGGTCCGCTTTCGGTGCTGCTTGCTTCCACCGAAAGCGCGCCGCTTTCTGGCTGGGCGGTCGGGCTGGCCGCGCTTAGCATATCGGCGGGATCGTTCATCTTTGGTCGCCGTCTGGTCCAGATGGTCGGCATGTCGATCACGCGGTTGAACCCTGCACGGGCCTTTTGTGCGGCGCTTGCCGCCGCCTCGACCGTATTGGCCTGTTCCGCACTTGGGCTGCCTGTGTCAACCACGCATTGCGCGGTTGGCGGTATATTCGGCGTCGGCTTCTACCGCGAATGGGAGGACCGCTTGCGGCGCAAAACACGAAAATCCCTGCCCGAAGAAGAGGTTGTGCGCCGGCAGCTTGTCAGGCGCAGTCACGTCTGGACGACGCTGGCCGCCTGGGCCGTCACGGTGCCGGGGGCGGGATGCGTTGCAGCAGTAACATACGCGCTGATTTCACTCGTGATCTAATTCTTTGCAACTGGCGAAAAACTGCCGAACGTGGTAGCTAAAAGGCATAAAACGCAGCGAAAAGCGTGAAATGAGGCAGTGATGATTCGTGCGGTACGTGCCGGGCTTGCCCTGGCTTTTCTTGCAATTCTGGCAGCTTGCGGCGGCGACAGCGCGCCCTATTCTCAAGCGCCGCCCAGATTTCTCAGCTATAACGGGCCGCGTGTTACGCAGGTCGTGGTCAACAAATCCGACAGGATGATGTATCTGCTGTCGGGCCAGACGATCCTGCGGACGTATAAAATCGGACTCGGCAATGAGCCGCAAGGCACCAAACAGTTCGAGGGCGACGGAAAAACCCCCGAGGGCGTGTTTGTCATCGACCGCTTTAATCCGCGCAGCGCTTATCACCTCTCCGTCGGGATCAACTATCCCCGGCCCCAGGATACTGCGCGCGCCATGTCTGTCGGCCGGAAACCCGGTGGCGACATCTTCTTCCACGGTCGCGGGCCGGATGGCGAAAAGGCCCGCCGCGCGGGCAAGGCCGACTGGACGGCCGGCTGCATTGCCGTGGAAGACGCGGAAATAGAAGAAATCTATGCGATGCTTCAAACCGGCACGCAGGTGGTCATAAACCCATAGCCTGCCAATCTCCGGGTCCATCACTATACCGCCGCGCCATCTATGACGCGGCGGTTTTGCTTTGTATGGCTTGACGCCCCGCGACGGGGCCCACAACCTCACCGCAAGCAAGCGACAGCGGACAGGACATCATGCAGATTGAGAACAAGACATTTGATGAGCTTCAGATCGGCGACAGTGCAGAACTGCGCAGGCTGATCACGCCAGACGACCTGATCATCTTTGCGACCGCGTCGGGCAATTACAACACCATGCACCTGCCCGGATTCGACACCGACGGCGACGGAAAGTCGGAAGAGGTCGCGCCCGGCATGTTTACCGCCAGCCTGATCGCCGGCGTTCTGGGATCGATGCTTCCGGGACCGGGGACGCTGTATCGCAATCAGACACTGTCCTTTATGGAGCGCGCCCATGCAGGTGAGGAACTTCTGGCCCGCGTCACGGTCGTCGACAAACAGGCCGGGGGTCTGATTACCCTTCGGACAGAGGTGATCCGGGCCAGCGACGATGCCGTGATCGTCAATGGCGAGGCGCAGGTCATGGCGCCGGAAACAAAGTTCGTAGCCAAGGACATTCATATCCCGGGGCTGCTCGTCCAAAGGCACCGTCACTTCGACGCGCTGATTGAACAGGCGGCACCATTGCCGGCGCTGATAACCGCAGTCGTCTGTCCGGTGACCGAAGAATCGCTGAACGGTGCGCTTCTGGCCGCCGATGACAGCATCATCACCCCGATCCTGATCGGGAATGCCGCCAAGATCCAGGCGGCGGCCAAAAGCCTTGGGCGAGAGTTGACCGGGATCGAGATCATCGACGAACCGAGCGACACTGGCGCGGCTCAAATGGGTTGCCAACTGGCGCGGGATGGCCGTGCCAATGCGGTGATGAAGGGGCACCTGCACACAGATGACCTGCTGCGCGCGATGGTCGACAAAGAGACCGGTCTGCGCACGGGCCGCCGATTCACCCATGTTTTCGTCATGGATGTGCCGGGGGAGCCAGAGCCGCTGCTGGTGACAGACGCGGCCATCAACATATCGCCCGATCTGAAAACCAAGGTCGACATCACGCAGAACGCGATAGAGCTTGCAGTATCGCTGGGGCTAGAGCCTCGCGCGGGTATCTTGTCGGCTGTGGAAACGGTGAATCCCGACATCCAGTCCTCGGTCGATGCGGCGCTGTTGTCGAAAATGGCGGATCGCGGGCAGATCAAGGGCGGTGCCGTCGATGGCCCACTGGCGATGGACAATGCCGTGGATATGGCTGCGGCGCGGACCAAGGGGCTGAAGGGGGCCGTCGCTGGCCGCGCAAATATCCTTGTTGTGCCGGGAATCGACGCCGGGAATATGCTGGCCAAGCAGCTTTCCTATATCAGCCACGCCGAGGCGGCCGGGCTGGTGCTGGGCGCACAGGTGCCGGTTATCCTTAACTCACGCTCTGATGGGGCGATGTCGCGACTGGCTTCATGCGCAGTGGCCGCGATCCATCATTTCAGTCAGCAAGGCGATTAACTACGAACAACGCCGGCACAAGCCAGTGCCGGCGTCATCAATATTCTGCCCGGGCATCGCTCAGGTGCCGGTCATGCCGTCCCAGAAATGCCTGACCTTGTTGAAGAAGCCCGTCGATTGCGGAGAGTTGTCGGCCTTGATCTCGTCAAACTCGCGCAACAACTCCTTCTGTCGGGCGGTAAGATTAACGGGGGTTTCTATGACGAGTTCGATCAGCATATCGCCAAGCTCGCCCGCAGCACCATTGCCGTGGCGCAGCGGCGGCATACCCTTGCCGCGCAAACGCATCTGACGGCCCGTCTGGCTGCCTGCCGGAACCTTGACCCGGCTGCGACCACCGTCAATCGTCGGCACCTCGATCTCGCCACCAAGTGCCGCAGTAGCCATACCGACCGGAACCTGACAGGCCAGCATCTTGCCGTCACGCAGGAAGATCGAATGCTCGTTAACAGTAACGAAGATATAAAGGTCCCCTGAAGGACCACCGCGCAGTCCGGCCTCTCCCTCTCCGGCGAGGCGGATGCGGGTGCCGGTTTCGACACCGGCGGGGATATTGACCTGCAACGCCCGCCGCGTCTCGACACGGCCCTGACCCTGACAGGACTGACAGGGGTTCTTCACCATCTGACCGGCGCCATTACAGCTTGGGCAGGTGCGTTCGACGGTGAAAAAGCCCTGGCTGGCACGAACCTTGCCCATGCCAGAGCAGGTCGGGCAGGTCACAGGCTCTACCGCGCCTTCGGCACCGGTCCCCTCGCATTCCTTGCAGGTGACAGAGCCCGGGACATTGATGGTTTTCTGAATACCCTCGAACGCCTCTTCCAGGCTGACGCTCAGATTATAACGCAGATCCTGCCCGCGTGACGCGCGGGTCCGTCCGGCACCGGCGGCCGCACGGCCACCCATGAAATCACCGAACAGATCTTCGAACACATCGGCGAATGCTGCCCCGAAATCGCCATTCCCGCCGCGACCGAATCCGCCGCCGCCATGTTCGAACGCCCCGTGACCGAAGCGATCATAGGCCGCCTTCTTCTGCGGGTCCTTCAGGCAGTCATAGGCTTCATTGACTTCCTTGAACTTCGCTTCAGAGGTCGGGTCAGAGCCGTTGCGGTCGGGATGAAGCTCTTTCGCCTTCTGGCGATAAGCTTTCTTGATCTCATCGCCATTGGCGCCCTTCGACAGGCCGAGCATATCGTAATAGCAGCGTTTCGCCATGAATAGTGCCTCTTACGCATAGGCCGGTCCGGGATGATGACCCGGACCGGCCCAAACTTTCATTCGCGCTTACTTGCGCTTGTCATCGTCGAGATCTTCAAAGTCGGCATCGACGATATCGTCGTCGACGTCACGCGGCGCATCGGCATCCGGCGCAGCTTCGCCTTCGTCCGACTGAGACTTATAGATCGCCTCACCCAGCTTCATAGACGCATCCATGACGTTCTGAATACCGCCTTTGATCTTGCCGGCATCGTCGGTCTTGAGCGCATCTTCAAGCGCACCGATGGCCAGTTCGATCGCTTCAACGGTGGATTCGTCGACCTTATCGCCATGCTCTTCCAGTGACTTCTTGGTGCTGTGAATCAGGCTTTCGGCCTGGTTCTTCACCTCGACAAGCTCACGGCGGTCCTTGTCAGCCTCGGCATTATCCTCGGCATCCTTGACCATACGTTCGATATCCTCATCGGACAGACCGCCCGACGCCTGAATCGTGATCTTCTGCTCTTTGCCGGTGCCCTTGTCCTTGGCGCTGACATTCACGATGCCGTTGGCGTCGATGTCAAAAGTCACCTCGATCTGGGGCATCCCGCGCGGTGCCGGCGGAATATCCTCAAGGTTGAACTGACCCAGCAGCTTGTTGTCAGCTGCCATTTCGCGCTCACCCTGGAAAACCCGGATCGTCACAGCGTTCTGGTTATCTTCGGCGGTCGAGAAGACCTGACCCTTCTTCGTCGGAATGGTCGTGTTGCGGTCGATCAGGCGGGTAAAGACACCACCCAGCGTCTCGATACCCAGCGACAGCGGGGTCACGTCCAACAGAACGACGTCTTTCACGTCACCTTGCAGAACGCCGCCCTGAATCGCGGCACCGAGGGCCACGACTTCGTCCGGGTTCACGCCTTTATGCGGTTCCTTGCCGAAAAATTTGGTCACCTCTTCGATCACCAGCGGCATCCGCGTCTGACCGCCGACCAAGATCACCTCGTCGATTTCCGACTTCGAAACGCCAGCATCTTTCAGCGCGTCCTGACAAGGCTTCAGCGTCCGCTTGACCAGTTCACCGACAAGGCTGTCCAGCTTCGCGCGGGTCAGCTTGACGACCATGTGCAACGGCGTGCCGGTGTCCTTGTCCATCGAGATGAACGGCTGGTTGATTTCCGTCTGGCTGGAGGAGGACAGTTCGATCTTGGCCTTCTCTGCCGCCTCTTTCAGACGCTGAAGGGCCATCTTGTCCTTGGTCAGATCGACGCCGTGTTCTTTTTTGAACTCGTCAGCAAGATAGTTGACGATGCGCATGTCGAAATCTTCGCCGCCAAGGAACGTGTCCCCGTTGGTCGATTTCACTTCGAACAGACCGTCGTCGATTTCCAGAATGGTAATATCGAAGGTACCGCCGCCAAGGTCATAAACCGCGATGGTCTTGCTGTCCTTCTTGTCCAGACCATAAGCCAGAGCAGCGGCGGTCGGCTCGTTAATAATGCGAAGAACTTCAAGTCCTGCGATCTTGCCGGCGTCTTTGGTGGCCTGACGCTGCGCGTCGTTGAAATAGGCCGGAACGGTGATGACAGCCTGCGTCACATCTTCGCCGAGATAGCTTTCGGCGGTTTCCTTCATCTTGCCAAGGATCATGGCGCTGATCTGCGACGGAGAGTATTTTTCACCCTGCGCTTCGACCCATGCATCGCCATTGCCGCCATCGACAATGTCGTAAGGGACCAGCTTCTTGTCCTTTTCAACCTCTGCATCGGTCAGACGGCGACCGATCAGACGCTTAACAGCGAAAATTGTGTTGGTGGGGTTCGTCACAGCCTGACGTTTGGCCGACTGACCCACAAGGCGCTCACTATCCTTGAACGCGACGATCGACGGCGTGGTACGCGCACCTTCGCTGTTCTCAACCACTTTCGGCTGGCTGCCGTCCATGATCGCAATACAGCTGTTGGTCGTACCCAGGTCGATCCCGATTACTTTTGACATGTTCAAACCTCTCTTCCGGCGATGTTCGTGGTCCGCGGGTCCGGTTTCGGCCCCCGAAGACCTGATCCCAATTGTTTGACCTGCCGGCCCGGTGGCCGACTCTGTCAGGCTATATAGGAAGGGGATTTTCGGGCTGCAAGAACCGCAATATAGCTGTTCGCCGCCTTATTGCCGCGTCAACGACCCGCCGACCAGCTGAGCGACTGACTATTACGCGTGACGAATTCGCCCATCAGCCCAATCATCGCTACAGCAAGCGAAAAATAGATCGGATAGATAACACTGGAATTGTGCGGTGTGTAATTGATGAAAGCGAATCCGCGGGTCTGGTCAATGACATGAAAGAGCGGGTTCCATGAGAACATGGCGAGCATCGACGAAGGCAGGGCGTTGGCAACGAACATTTTCCCGGATGAAATCATGTTCAGGCGCCGATACAGCATGCTGATCATATTGACCCCCTTGGGCCACCAGGGTTCCAAAGCGCGAAACACCAGTCCGATACAGCAACCAGAGAACCACGCCAGCACGAACATGCCGAGACATGCATAGATGTTTTCGATGTTCACAGGCTCGATAAATGCGTTTGCCAGCAAAAGCAGCACGACACAGCAAAGCAACTGCTGATAAAGCGCCGCAAGCGCAGATGCACTTATCGTGATCGCCGTATTCATCGGCGTATGTTTCATCAGGGCCGACACCGCCCCATCAGCCCCGACAACGGCTTGAATGGCCTGATTGTGCGTCATGAACATGAAGATGCCCGACATGATATACACAATGAAGCTTCCCCGGATCGGAGAACTTCTGACACCAAGCACCATGAACAGGACGAAGAAAACCGCGACCATCAGGCATGCGCGCACGACAGTCATCAACAGTCCGATGATGGCACTCCGATCACCCTTGCGCAGCTTGTAGACCGTCATGTGATAGATCAGCGCGACAGTTGTCAGTCCCGCCGAGAACATGTTTTTCGTCTGACGCTGCTCGAACATTCTTGCCTCGTTGGTCGTGCGACTTGCCCTGACCTCAAGCCCGCATCATAAGAGGCAGGAAAGCGCGGCACAATGAATCTGCGGCG